>CAKSWL010000036.1 GCA_934511335.1 uncultured Cloacibacillus sp.
CGGTAATGCTCCTGAATATCCTGCAATATCGCAATGACGGCCGTACTCGATGAGTCATGCGCCTCAAGTATCTTGTCGATGAGCGCGTAATCAAATTTTTCTGACACGATAACATCCCTCTTCTTTTTATTTATGTTGCCTTTTTAAACAAAGCGCCATCTGCACCGCGCGTCGCCGCGCGGCCGACAGGCCGTTGTTTTTTTTCCTTTTATGCCTTCCGGTTAAAGTCCGGCGCTCTTTTGCCGCTGCCGCAGCCTGCCCGAGAGCGCCGAGAATGAGGCGGCGAGGTTTTCGTTGGTTATTATCACGTCGCCGGGGACGTTAAGATGCACGGGCGCGAAGTTCCATACCGCCTTGATGCCGCCGCGCACCATCGCGTCGCAGATACTCTGGGCGCACGGCGCGGGGGCCGTGATGATGCCGATATGGACCGCAAAACGCCCGCAGAGCTCCGTGAGCCGCGCGACATCAAAAATCTCCTTACCGTGGACGGTGCTCCCGATCACCTCGGGGTCGCTGTCGAAGCCGGCGATGATCGAAAGTCCGTAGCGGTCAAAATTTTTATAGGAGAGAAGGGCGCGTCCGAGGTTGCCCACGCCGGCGACGACCGCCTCATGCGCGTTTTTGCAGCCAAGAAATTCTTCCATGTCGTCAATAAGCCCCTCCAGCGTGAAACCGATGCGCGGGTTGCCGTCTACCTTGGATACGGCGGCAAGATCCTTTCTCACCTGTACGGGATGAAGCCCCAGCTCTCCCGCGAGGAAGGCCGCCGACACATGACTGCTGCCGCCGGCGCGCAGCTTTTTCAGATGCTCCAGGTAGAGCGGCATACGCAGCAGAGATTGTCTAGATATGCTTAAAGGTTTTGTGTTCGGCACCAGTTCACCCTCCATGTGACCTCGCTATTTGTTATCGATAATTATATATCGATAATAAAATTTTGCAAGAGGCTTTTGAAAAACATCAGGCGAATATTCAGCGCCGGCCGTCAAAGGGCGTCCTCCGGGCAGCCGCCTATGGGGCGCCTCCGCAGCCGCGCCTTACTCAAACAGAGACTGCAAAAGAGGCCGAGGGCGCCTCCCGCCTCATCGGCGAACCGGAGGGAGGCAAAAAGAGGGCGCGTTTGCGGTTATCATATCAAAAAATTTATGCAGCGCGCTTCGGGGGATGAGGTATTTATCGGCTAAGGCACAAAAATAACTCACCAAATGGGTTTTATGCTATACAGGATCGGGCTTTACCAGATGCTCCACGATGGGTTCGGCGCTAGGCGCAGGTCCGAGCGGTTCCCGCGCATGTAGGAGTTGTAGCCGGCGGCGGCGATCATCACCGCGTTGTCGGTACACATGCCGCGCGGAGGCAGAAAAAGCTCCACGCCTTTCGCCTGTGAATATTCTTCCAGCGCGGCGCGCAGCCCCGAATTGGCGGCGACGCCTCCAGATACGGCAAGACGCTTCACGCCGGTGCGGCGCACCGCGAGCTTTATCTTTATAAGCAGGCTGTCGACGACGGCCTGCTGGAAGGAGGCGCAGAGGTCGGCAAGCGGAAATTCCTCGCCCCGCGCCGTCTCTTTGCCGATAAGCGTCATTGCGGCGGTCTTGAGGCCGCTGAAGCTGAATTCGATTTCCTTCGTGGCGGCCAGCGGCAAGGGCAGAGTAAAGGCGCGCGGGTTCCCCGCGGCGGCGAGCCTGTCTATTATCGGGCCTCCGGGATATCCGAGGCCGAGCACCTTGGAGACTTTGTCGTAAGCCTCGCCCGCCGCGTCGTCGCGCGTCGAGCCGAGCAGTTCATAATCGCCGAAGGCGCGCACGAACACAACTTCCGTATGCCCGCCGGAGACGATCAGCGATATGAAGGGCGGACGGAGCGCCGCCGATACGGCGGCGTTTGCGAAGATATGGCCTTCAAGGTGATTGACGCCGATCAGCGGCACGCCCCATCCCTGCGAGAGCGCCTTCGCCGTCATCACGCCGACCAGCAGCGAACCCATGAGCCCAGGCCCCGCAGTCACGGCGATGAGGCTCAGCTCTTTCGCCGGCTCTGCGATCCCCGCCTTGGCAAGCACGCTCGCCAGCAGCGGCAGAATCGCCTCCTGGTGCATACGAGAGGCAAGCTCCGGCACCACGCCGCCATAGATGCTGTGCGAATCTATCTGGCTTGAAATGGCCTCGGCTAGCAGGTTGTGTTCCCCTTCGAGGACGGCCAGCGAGGTATCGTCGCAGCTTGACTCGATGCCGAGGGTCAGAAATTTTTTCTCCGCGCCCGCCATCAGTGAGAGCAGCCCCCGCAGCCGGCGCAGCTGCCGCCGCAGCTGCAGCCTTTCGCGCGGCGCGGCTCGCCCCGCCGGTGGATGAGCATGCGGCAACGGCACCGCGGACATTTTTCAGCGAAGTCCTCCGTCTCAAAAACAAGCCCGCATTCGGCGCATTTATATACGTGCCGTGGTTTTATTTCAGTACTTTCCATGTCTCAGAATCATCTCCGTAGCCTATCTTGACCTCTTTCCCGACCGTTAACTCCGAAGCTGGCACTGCAAAAGCGAAATAGCCGTCGCTCTTCGAGGGCTGAGGGCCGAAGGGGTTCGTCATGCTCGACGAAAGGATATCGTCCTTCTGCAAATGGTAATCACCGATGAATACCTGCGTATAGTCAAAATCCCACGGCTTGTAGACGTCGATGTGGGCGATGAAGAGCTTCTTTTTACGGGCTGCGTCCGTTCCGTAATACTGCGCCATCTCATAGACCCAAAGCTGGAGCCGGCTGTTGTCGGTGATCGCGCGCGAAAGCTGCTCGTCGACGTAGATTATCTGCATCGCGCCGCGCGCGCCGAGCACCATGTCGCCGAGGCGCTCGCCCTCTACCCACACGTCTGTCTGTCGCGATTCGAGGAGCTCCGAGACCTCGGGAGTTTTGTTGGCGGGGGCGGCAAAGGCCCCCGGAGCCGCCAGAATTATGAGCGCGATAACGGCGATCGCCGCCGCAAGTGATTTTTTCATTATCTTCTCCTTCAAAAATTTCAAAAATGTTATCGCCGCGAAAGACCGGCGCCACGCCCGCCCCCCTACATCTGACTATCATAGCATAATACCGGAGGCTCGATAAACCTGTCCGCCATTTTAAACGGAGTGGATGAAAGCGCGGGGCAAGGGTATCGCCGGAAACGGCGGCAACTTTTTACCGCGAAGCTACCGCGCCTTGCCCCAGCCTTTGGCGGCGTCTTTTATCCACCGCCACTCAGGGCAGCGCAGCGCCATCGTGGAAGCCGCGTAAATCAGCCCCGCGCCGGCGATCGTGACGGCAAGCCACAGCACCCGCAACATCAGCACTTCTTCCGCGGGATAGGGCAGGATATGTTTGAAGGCCAGCAGCGACGCGCTCATCAGCAAAAGCGGCAGCGCTATCTTCCAGAGCCATTTTACCTCAAATATGCCAAGCCTCTCGCCGATGTTGCGCGAAAGCATCCAGGCGGCGAAGACGCTTGCGGCGGTAAAGGCGGAGGCGGAGGCCGCCGCGAGTCCGGCATAGGCGAAGGGGCGCATCAGCGCTATGCTCGCGCAGAGGTTCACCGCCACGGTGACGCCCGTGATCATCACGGCGGCGCGCGGCATGCGGCGCGCGTATATCGCGCGCATGATCACGGTGCTGCTCGCCATCCCCGGCAGTCCCAGCGCGTAGAGCGAAAGCGCCGTCGCGGTGGCGTGCCAGGCCCAAACGGAGAAGGCGCCTCTATAGAAAAGTATGTGGACGACCTCGCTTGAAACGATGCAGAGGCCGGCCGCGACGGGAAGGATGACAAAGAGGTTGAAGCGCATCGCGTCGCGGACAAAGTCACGGAAATCTTCCGTTCTGTTCGGGTCCTGGCGCGAAAGCATCGGCAGTACGGCTTGAGAGATGGCGATCACAAAGAGGCCGAGCGGCAGTTGAAGCACGCGGTCGGCATAGGTCAGCACCGATATCGAGCCAGCGGCCAGGTATGAACCAAGCATTCTGCTGATCACCGGATTGAGCTGATTCAAAGACAGCCCCGCCGCGTATGGCAGAAAAAGCACCATCATGCTGCGGAGCTGGGGATCGCCGCGTCTGGGCAGCGCCGGACGCAGCGCCATCTTCACCCTGCCGCACCAGTAAACTTGCAGCAGCATATGAAAAGCGCCGCCCAGCAGCACCGCGACCGCAAGGTTCCATACAGAGAGCCTGCTCTTAGTCAATAGCAGGAAGAGTATATAGACAAGGTTGCTGACGGCCGGCGCGACGGCGGGGATAAAGAAGCTGCCCATACTGTTGAGCACGCCCATCGCAAGCGCGCCTACGGAAACCAGCATGAGAAAGGGAAACATTATGCGCGTGAGCGAGATCGCCAGCGCGCGTTCATGCGGGACAAAGCCGGGAGCCATTATATCGACAAAGATGGGGGCAAATATCAGGCCGACGGCAACGACCGCGCTGCATCCGAAGATAAGTACGGTCAAAGCCTCGTTCGCGAGCTTCCTCGCGCTGTCCCGCCCGTCTGCGGAGAGGGTGCGGGAGAAGACGGGAACAAAGGAGGCGGAAAGCGCGCCCTCCGCCAGCAGCTGCCGGGAAAGATTCGCGAGGGTATAGGCGACGAAAAAGGCATCCAGCTGACGCGTCGCGCCGAAGAGTGCCGCGGTGAGCATTTCACGGACGAGGCCGAGGACGCGGCTCACAAGGGTCCCCGCCATCATGCGCATCGCATGGGAGACCATGCCGGTTAACGCATCCGGACGCTTGCTCCCTATGGTATTTTCTTCGCTTCGTGCTGCGCACGAAGAGGGAGCGGCGCTGCCTTTCGGAGCTTCGGACATCACCAGCTGAAGTCTTCTCCGAGGTAGAATTTACGGGCCTCTTTATTCTCGGTTATATAGTCAGGTTTGCCTTCGAGGAAGACCTTCCCCTCATAGATGAGATAGGCACGGTCCGTTATCGAGAGGGTCTCGCGGACGTTGTGGTCGGTCAGCAGTATCCCGTAACCGCGTCCTCTGAGGTCGCGGATGATCGACTGCAGGTCGGCCACCGCTATCGGGTCGATACCGCTGAACGGTTCGTCAAGCAGGATGAAGAGCGGCTCCAGCGCGAGACAGCGCGCGATTTCGACGCGGCGGCGTTCGCCGCCCGAAAGGGATACTGCCTTGGTGTCCTCAAGGTGTCTCAGTCCATATTCTTTAAGCAGATAAGTTATCTTGTCGCCGCGCACGTCGCGCGGAATGCCGGATTCCTCCAGAACGAGGTCAAGGTTCTGACGCACCGTGAGGTTCCGGAAGACGGAGGCCTCCTGCGGCAGATAGCCGATGCCGGCGCGCGCGCGCTGGTACATCGGTTCGTCCGAGAGCTGCAGATCACCGAGCCAGACGCAGCCGGAGTCGGGCAGGATACGGCCGACGATCATATAGAAGGTCGTGCTTTTGCCCGCGCCGTTGGGGCCCAGCAGCCCAATGATCTCGCCCTTTTTTATCTCGATGCTGACCTCGTTGACGACGCGGCGGCCGCCGAAAGATTTGACCAGATTGTCGGCGCGGAGCACCGTCGCCGCTTTTTCAATCAGCTTGCGTGCCATTATTTTTCCACCCAATCTTTCTCCGCGTCGGAGAGAGGAGAATTTCTCTTATCCGCCGCGGGCTTCTTATCTGCGGCGGCGGGCTTCTCCTGCACGGAGGGTTTCTTGGCGGGAGCGCGTTTCTTCTCGCCGCCGGAGGTTTTTTTGTCCTCTTCCTTCTTCGCCTTCTCTTCGACGACGAAGACGACCTTCGAGTTTCCCTTGGCTTCTATGTTGCGTGTATCCTCGTGCACGACCATCGTGTCGGCCGTCACGGTCTTGCCGTCGCTGCGCACCGCCTTCGTGTTGCCGGAGACGACGATCGTCCCGCGCGCCTTGGAGTATACGACTTTGTCGCCGGTGACGCGCGTCTTCAATCCATCTTTGTCCACATAATCAAAGACCACGTTTTTATCAGCCACCATCTCCTGAAGAGCGTCCTGCCCGCTTTCTTCGTCCTTAGCAAGGCGGCCCTCCATCGTTTTTGACGACAGGACGAACTTATCAACAAGATCCTCGTAGCGGCGCACCTCGCGCGCCCAGAATTTATCGCCCGTCCGTGTTGCCTCGGCGGCTTTGAGAATCCGATCGTTAAGTATACCGTCGACGTTGCCCCGGGCCCGGTAGTTTTCTGTGCCGATCTCCCAGAAGACATAGTCGGCGTTGAGTCTGTCCTTCGGCGCGCGCGTCAGCAACACGCTGCCGAAGGCCTCTATCGTGCCGTCCGTCTTTTTGCTCTTATCGCCGGTCCACGTGGCGCTTTCTGATTTAAGCGTCACCCTCTGTTCGGGGAAATCGCCGCTCACGCTGCCGCGGATCGTCATGATCTCCCTTTCGGTGTTGCCTTCGGCTTCATCACCCTTGATGACCGCTCTGTCCCGCGTGATCACTACCCGCCCCTTAGCGCGGGCGTCGCCGGTGTTCACGTTGTACTGGATGTCGTCGGCCGAGAGGGTATTTTGACGCTTGACCGTCTCCGCCGGGGCCGCCGCGGCAGCACAAATCAGGCAGAAAACCGTCAGGGCGCAGAGCTTTTTCAACTTTTTTTCTATTATCACAGATGGTTCCTCTTTTCCGCTAAAATATCTGTGCAGTGCGAGATATAGCCTGCCCTATTCAACAGCCTCTTTATTTTACATTATTTATCATGATATGTATTGATTATTTTCTGTAAATAAAGACGAAAAATCATTTACTTCCCCGTCTTTGCCGGCGGGGCTTTCGGCGTGCCGGACTTTGCCCGGCGTGCGATGATCGTAAATATCTCATGCAGAAAGAGGAAAAACTCCGTATCCCGCGGCGGCACCGGCAGTGTGAGGCGATAGGGGTAGGCGGTGGCGGCGGCGCGTATCACCTCCGGCGTCCACGGGTCAAGCAGCAGCAGCCAGCCGCGCCGGGAGGCCTCGTCAAGCGCCGCGCGCAGCGCAACGGCGTCTCCCGCAAGCCATCCGGCCCAGACGGCGTCGGGCGGGCGCACGACGCCGGATATCGCGGAGCGCACCCAGGTCCCCTCCGCGCCCGTGAGGTCAAGCATATTCACTCCCGCGAGCAGATGACGTCCAACACCCATCGTACTGTCGATGCGCGATTGGAACTCCGCAAGCCGCCGCTGATAGTAGGAATAATTTTTCTGGTCGGCGGCGGCCATGATCTTCATTATTTCCTGAGCGATAAAGGGCAGCATCGCGGGGTCGAAAAAGGCGGCACGCAGTTTGTCTTCGCTCATCGGTGTCTTTTGATAGAGCGGCCGGAGGCTTTTATTCTGAGCGCCGAGTTTGAAACGCGCGGCGTCCGCCGGGTCAAAGGAGATCACAAGCTCACCGCTCCGCGGACGTCCCGTGACGACGGCGTGCCCCGCCTCGTCCCACGAGGAGAGGGCGCGAACCTGCACCTGTCTGCCGCCGATGAAAGAGGCCACCTCGTAGAGCCACGGCGAGGTGACGGCTATCTTCATCGCAGCGGCGGGCGCCGCATCCGCGCCGCGGCAGCCGAGGGGCAGCATAAAAACAAAAGCTAAAATGCGCAGCGCGAAGAGCGCGCCGCGCCGCCGCGGTGTTTTTATCATTTATTTCGCGTCGGGACGGCTCCCCGGCTTTACGAGCGGCAGTCCCTCCCGGCAGAGCGGACACGCCTCCGCCGTGTAGGTGGCGAAGCAGACCTTGACGAGAGATTTCAGCTCCCACTCTGGCAGACGGTCCGGCGCACGCCGGTCGACGATGCAGCCCGAAGCGGCCCATTCCGCGCCGTCCGCCGCCAGGATCTGCGCCGCTTCGCGCGAGGACTTGCCGGTCGTGCAGACATCCTCCACAAGCGCAAAACGGAGCTTGCCGGGATGGGGGAATCTTTTTAGACGCATTTCGCCGTCTACTCTCTCGGTGAAGATAAAAGGCACTCCCAGCGCGCGAGCTGTCTCGTGGCCGATTATCAGCCCGCCAAGCGCGGGCGAGAGGATGAAATCCGGGCTAGCTGGGGCTAGCAGCTTCGCTAATTCTTCGCCCGCATAGGCGGCAAACTTCGGGTAGCGCAGCATCAGCGCGCACTGCATGTAGTTGTCGCTGTGAAGTCCCGAGGTGAGCTTGAAATGTCCCTGCAGGTGAGCGCCGCTCTCCTTCATCATCGCCAAGATTTTCTTTGAAACTTCGTTCTTTTCACATGAACAGCTCATCAGCGTGATACCTCCCCTAGCGTTTTGAGTATATCTTTCGCGGCCGCGATGGGGTCTTCCGCCTCGAGTATCGGACGTCCGACCACGATGTACGAGGCTCCCGCCTCCGCCGCGTCCTTTGCGGTGGCGACGCGCGTCTGATCCTCGGTGCTCACCTTTTTGGCGCGAATGCCAGGAACGACGCGCAGCAGTTTTTCCGCCCGGCCCTTTAGGAGTTCTAGGTCGAGCGGCGAGCAGACGATGCCGTCAAGCCCCGCGCGCTGCGCCGTTTCGGCGCGTCCGATCAGCGCCTGCCGCATACCGCAGCCGGGATGCACGTCGCTCCACAGCTCGCCGCCAAGGCTCGTGAGCACCGTGATGCCCAGCAGCTTCATGCGGCTGCCGGTCTTGTCGCGCATCGCGACGCTGCGGGCCATCATCTCGTAACCGCCCGAGGTATGGATGGTAAGCGCCCAAAGGCCGAGCTCGGACAGCGGTTCCACCGCCGAGGCCACGGTATTGGGGATATCGTGCAGTTTCAGGTCGAGAAAGAGTTCGTAGCCGCGGTCAATGACCTCCTTCGCGAAAGAGATGCCGCCGAGCGCATAAAGACGCGGCCCGACCTTTACATATTTCGTGGCCTTGTCAAGCCTGTCAAGAAAATTCCTCGCGTCGTCAAGCGCCGGCAGATCAAGCGCCACAATAAGGCCGCAGTTGTTGCTCTCCATATATTTATCCCTCCGTACGACGATAGCACAACCTCATCACAGTTGTGCTATCGTCTGAGTATTTATATTATAACGATATTGCTCTTTCTTGTGGTATCGCCTTTAAAGTTCTTCCTCGTCCTGCCAGATCTTCCGTCCCTCAACGAAGGTCATCACCGGCCAGCCGGTCAGCGCCACGCCCTCCCAGGGGCAGCAGCGGGCCTTGCTCTTCCATGTCCGGCAGTCGACGATGCGCGTCCGCTCCTCGTCTATGACCGTAAGGTCGGCGAGCGCTCCCTCTTCAAGGCGGCCGAGTCCCTGCCACCGCTCGGGCAGCAGCGCCGCCGGAGCCGCCGTCATCTTTGTAAAGAGAAGCTCGAGGGGGACGTCTGGGTAGTTACGGCCGCGATAGTCGAGGAGCACGGCTACGGCGCACTCCAGCGAGGCGATCCCGAAGGGGGCCTCCTGGAAGGGCTCGTCCTTCTCGTCCATGTGCCACGGCGCGTGGTCGGTGACGATCGCGTCTATCGTGCCGTCTTTTATGCCGGCCCAAAGCGCCGCCTGGTCTTCGGCGGAGCGCAGAGGGGGATTTACCTTGAAGCGTGAATTATATCCGCTGTTGACGACGGCATTCTCATTGAGCGTGAGGTGGTGGAAGGTGGTGTCGCAGGTGATGTCAAGGCCCGCGCGCTTCGCGTTGCGGATAAGCTCCACCGCGCCCGCGCTTGAGAGATGCGTGAAATGGATGCGTCCGCCGGTGTCGCGCACGAGGGCGATGCCGCGCGCCACATCGATCTCTTCGGAGGCTCCGGGAATGCCTTTGAGTCCCGACATTGCGCTGACGCGGCCCTCATGGACCTGTCCGCCCTTGAAGAGGCTGATCTCTTCGGGGTGCTCCATCACGCGGGGAAGTTTCTTGCCCGTATAGAGCAGCGCGAGGCGCAGAAGCTGGCTCGTCGCGACCGGCGCGCCGTCGTCGGTGAAAAAGACCGCGCCCGCCTCCGCCATCTTTTCCATCTCGCAAATCTCTTTGCCCTCGCGGTTCTTGCTCACGCAGCCCGCCGGCAGGATGCGGGAGGCCTTGGCCGCCGCTCCGTGGCTTACGACATATTCGATGAGCGCCGGTTCCGAGACCGCAGGCTTGGTGTTCGGCATCGCAACGAGCGTCGTGAATCCGCCGGCGGCTCCAGCGTGTGCTCCGCTGTTAAGGTCCTCGTTCCATTCGCCGCCCGGATCGCGGAAATGCGCGTGAAGGTCGATGAAGCCCGGAGTCAGCAGGCGTCCGTTGCCATCTACGACCTCAGCGTCCCCGCACGAAAGCGCGCGGCCTATCTTCGCGACCCGGTTTCCCTCTACGAGCACACAGTCGTCATCTATAAATTCCTTGCCGTTGAATATTTTAAAACCTTTAAAGAGGATCTTTTCCATTACCTTGCACCTCCGCCGCAAAGATAAAGAAGCGCCATTCTTGTGGCGACGCCTGAACGCACCTGCTCGAGTATCACGCTCTGATGCCCGTCCGCCACCTCGGAGGCGATCTCGACGCCCCGGTTTATCGGCCCCGGGTGCATCGCGAGCGCGCCGGGGTTGGCGTACTTCATGAGCTCATCGTCGGCGCCCCACCAGCGGTGATATTCGTCGACCGAGGGGAAGAGCCCGTCCTGCTGACGCTCGCGCTGTATCCTAAGAAGATAGACCATATCGGCGTTTTCAACGGCCTTGCGCGGGTCGCGGTCATACTTGACGCCGAGCTGTTCGACCTCTCTCGGCATCAGCGTCGGCGGCCCTGAGAGCACCACTTCGCAGCCCATCGTCTTGAAGGCGATGACGTCGCTGCGCGCGACGCGGCTGTGGAGAACGTCTCCGACAAGGGCGATCTTCCGCCCCGAAAGATCGCCAAAATGCTTCCAGGCGGTGTAGACATCAAGCAGCGCCTGCGTCGGGTGCGCGTGGGTGCCGTCGCCCGCGTTGAGAACGATGCCGTGCTTGAGTTTGGAGGAGAGGTACTGCGCCGCGCCCACCGCCCCATGGCGCATGACGACGATATCGGCGCCCATCGCCTCAAGGGTCCAGGCGGTGTCCCTCATCGTCTCCCCCTTCGCGGCGCTCGAGCCGGAGACCGACCAGTTGACGACGTCGGCGGAAAGCATCTTCTCCGCCAGTTCAAAAGAGACCCTCGTGCGCGTGGAGTTTTCAAAGAAGAGGTTGACGCACATTTTGCCGCGCAGCGCAGGGACCTTCTTTACAGGCCGGTCCATGACGTTTTCCATGTGACGCGACTGATCGAGGAAGAAATAAAACTCCTCTCTCGTCCAGCAGTCAAGGTCTATTACGCTGCGATGACGCCAAGTCATCTGTCCGATTTCGTTAAGCATCGCGCTCACAGATTACCACCTCGTCCTTTCCGTCAAGTTCTTCTACCTTTACTTCGATAACTTCATTTTTCGACGTCGGCACGTGTTTGCCGCAGATATCCGCATGTATCGGAAGCTCGCGGTGTCCGCGATCTACGATGACCGCCAGCTGTACGATCTGAGGCCGTCCAAGGTCGACGAGCGCCTCGAGCGCCGCGCGGACGGTGCGTCCCGTAAAGAGCACGTCGTCCACCAAGAAGATATGTTTTCCAGAAATATCCCCGGGCATCCTCGTGCTGTGAACGATCGGCTGCTCGGAGAGCGTCGTCAGGTCGTCGCGGTACAGCGTGATGTCAAGCTCTCCGCAGGGCACCTTCGCGCCTTCGGCCTCCTCGATGAGCTTCTGGAGCCGGCGCGCCAGATAGACGCCGCGCCGATGAATGCCCACCAGTATCATATTGTCGGTACCCTTGTTGTGCTCCACCATCTCATGGGCGATGCGGCGGATGACGCGGTTAAGGTCCTGCGCGTTCATCAGTTTCGCCTTTTCTCTAAGTTCCGCCATTAAAATCCCTCCCAAGCTTTTATTCAAAATTTGTCTTTCCGCAAAAAACAAGACCGCCCCCAACGGAACAGTCTCTCTAAAAAACAATCGGCATATCGGCGGCGCGGCGAACATCATAGCGCTTCTTTCGCAAACCCCATGTCCTCATCCGCCAAGCCTCCCTTAAATTTGAACTGGCGCTATTATACAGGATATTTTTAAATTGTGCAAGCGGTTGCAAATTTACACAAAAAACGTCCCCTGGGACAAGCGCCGCCGCTTATCACAATTAACCGCAGACTTTTTCCCGACGCTGGCGTTTGGGGATTTTCCCTTTGGTTTGTCCATAAACAAAAATTTAACTTATAATAAAGCACATGATGAGAGGCGAAACTAACGACGAATGGAAGACTACCGCCTGCCCCTATGACTGCCCCTGTACCTGTTCGATGCTCGCGCGGGAAAACGGGGGAAAGATCGAGCTGCGCGCAAATCCGGCAAACAGTCAGTGCGCCTTTCTTTGCGTTAAAGGACTGCGCTTCGCGCAGCGGATCGACGACCCGCGGCGGCTTCTCCAGCCGCTGCGGCGGCACGCGACGGGCTGGGAAAAAATTTCCTGGGACGAGGCGCTCTCCCTGTGGGCGGAGAAGATCTCTGCGGCGGCGGCGCGATACGGCCCACTTTCCGTGATGTCGCTCTCCGGCGCGGGCTCTTTGACATTTTCCAAACAGCTGATCCCCGCCTTCTACGCCGCCCTCGGCGGCTTCACGACGACAAAGGGCGGCCTCTGCTCATCTATCGGCTCGGCGGGGCTGAAAGAGTCCACCTGCGGCTTCGGCGTGCCGTATATTCCGCTGGAAGAGGTCTCCAAGGCGCGCGGCGTCTTGCTCTGGGGGCGCAACAGCCGCCACACGCAGCCGCAGATGGCGCCCTGCCTTGAAGCGGTGCGCCGCGCCGGCGGCGAAACGGCGAGTATTGAGGTGCGCCTCTCCGCGACGGCGGCGCGCAGCGACCGGTTTTGGCGGATCGCGCCCGGCGGCGACTGGGCGCTGGCCGCCTGGCTCTGCCGCCGGCTCGTCGAAGAACAGAAAGACTGCCATAGCTGGCGCGCGCGGGCGGTGAACCCCGAAGAATTTCTCGCGGCGCTCTCCGGCATGGATGAAGAGGGGCTGCCCGCACAGGCGGGGATTGACCGCGAAACGGCGGAGGAAATATACCGCTGGCTCATAGCACACCGCCCCGTCACTCACATTCCCGCTTACGGCGCGCAGCGATATCTTCACGGAGATATGCAGTTCCGTTGGATATTCGCACTCGCGGTGCTCTGCGGCGGATTCGAGGACGCAAGAGCGGGCCTTTCTTTCAGCAAAGATGAGGGCGCGCTCTTCCCCACGGGACTCTTTGAACTGGGCGACGTCCGCCGC
>CAKSWL010000037.1 GCA_934511335.1 uncultured Cloacibacillus sp.
GTCCGGGGATACGCACAACGGTATTTCTCAAGGGCTGTCCTGCGCGCTGCCTCTGGTGCTGCAGTCCTCAGTCGCAGAGTTTTGAGATCGAGCGTTCCGCCGACGGTAAAAAAATCTTCGGCCGCGACGTGACGGCGGCCGAGCTTTTTGCGGAGGTCCGCCGTGACGCGCCTTTTTGGCGGCGCTCTGGCGGCGGCGTCACGCTTTCTGGCGGCGAGGTGATGGCCCAGCCCGATTTTGCCAGGGAGTTTTTTGATATCTGCCGCGCGCATAACGTGCATACGGCGATCGAGAGCTGTCTCTTCGCCTCATATGAGACGGTAATGCGCGTTGCGGAGCTGGTCGATTTTATCCAGTTCGACCTAAAGGCGATGGATACGGAACTGCATAAGCGGCTGACCGCGAGAGGCAACGAAAATATCCTTGAAAACGCCGCTGGGCTGCTGCGTGGGAAGAAGCCGCTTCTGGTGCGCCTGCCGCTGATCCCCGGCCTCAACGATTCGGAGGATAATCTGCGTGCGACGGGTTCGTTTCTTGAGCGCGAGCGCGAGGGAGCGGCGCTGGAGATACTGAAGTACCACCGGATGGGCGTCTGTCACTACGAGGAGCTGGGACGGAGCTATCCGCTGCCGGACGTCGCGCCGCCGACGGACGGCGAATATGCGAGGGCGAAGGAAATTTTAAGCAGTTATAAAATCAGGGTTTTATAAAAAATGGAGGATGGATTACGATGCCCAGAGAAGGGACCTTAAAGCGGATTACGGGAATGAAGGAGCGCATGATCACAAATTGCCCCACGGAGCTTCTGCCGGAGCGGGCGCTGCTTGTCACCGAGGCTTATAAGCTTTATGCCTCGGAGCCGCCTGTCCTTAAGCGGGCTTACGCGCTGCGGCATATTCTGGAAAATATGACGCTGTTTATCGACGAAGGAGAGCTCTTTGTCGGACATAACTCCCCGAAGCCGCGTTCGCCGATCGCCTGTCCCGAGCTTGGCGCGCGTTGGATCCTCGCCGATCTTGATAATTTTGCCACGCGTCCCGCCGACGCGATCGGCGTTACGGAGGAGAATAAGCGTATCCTGCGCGAGTGCCTCAATGGCTGGCAGGACGCGTCGCTCGACTCCGTTACCGCCTCTCTTGTGCCCGAGGAGACGAAGGAGGCGATGGCCGAGGCGATGATCACCGTCGGTGCGCAGGGAACGGCGCACGGCAATATCGCGGTCAATAATAAGAAGCTGCTTGAAAAGGGGCTGCGCGGCATAGTCCGTGAGATAGAGGCGAAGCTGGCCTCCTTTAAGCCGCAGTGCGCCGCCGACGGCAATAAGGTCGCCTTTTGGCGCGCGGCTAAGATTTCCTGCGAGGCGGTGATCTCCTTTGCCCATCGTTATTCCGGCGAAGCTTTGAGACAGGCCGCGGAGTGCGCGGACCCTGTGCGGCGGGAGGAGCTTCATGAGATCGCGGCGACGCTGAAAAGGGTGCCGGAGTTCCCCGCCTCAAACTTCCGTGAGGCTCTGCAGTCCGTCTGGCTGATCTATGTGGTCACTCAGATCGAGGCCGATCCGCACGCGATGCTGCTGGGGCGTTTTGACCAGTATATGTATCCCTATTACAAAAAAGACGTCGAGGAGGGGCGGCTCACCGAAGAAGAGGCCGTCGGGCTGCTGGCCCAGATATGGATAAAGTGTACGGCGATCATCAAGCTGATGGACTCCGTCACGACGAGGACGTTCGCGGGATTCCCGCTCTTCCAGAATATCACGCTGGGCGGACAGGGGGCGCGCGGAGAAGACGTCTGCAACGAACTGACGGGGCTGATCATGGAGGCCGCGGCGGTGGCGCGCGTGCCGCAGCCTTCACTTTCCTTCCGCTACCACAACAAGGTCGACCCCGACGCGCTGCTGAAGGCCTGCGAGACGATCAAGCTCGGCCTCGGTTATCCTGCGATCATGAACGATAACTGTATTATCCCGAAGCATCTGATCCGCGGCGCGACGCTCGAGGAGGCGCGCGGCTACTGCATGAACTGTGTGGAATCCGATATCGAAGGCGCCTGCGACTCGCGTTCCAACGGCGGCTATGTCAACCTGCCGAAGGCCTTGCTGCTGGCGCTGAACGACGGGGCGGATCCCGTTACCGGGAAGCAGACGGGGCCGCATACGGGAAAGCTTGCCGATTTTAAGCGGTTTGACGAGCTGATGGGGGCCTTTGAGGCTCAGGTCGCCTATTTTGTTAAGCTCATTGTCCGCGCTTATGACCTGATAGACGGGGCTCACGCTGTGCATGCGCCGGAGCCCTTCACCTCGGCGCTGCTTGACGACTGCATCGACACGGGGCTCACGCGGCAGGAGGGCGGCGTGCTCTATAACTTCTCCGGTATCTTCGGGGTCGGCCTCGCTTCGGCCTCCGACGCGATGGCCGCGGTCAAAAAGGTCGTCTTTGACGACCGGAGCGCCTCGCCCGCAGAGCTGCTCGCGGCTCTTAAAAATGACTTTGCCGGCTCAGGAGGGCTGAAAGAGCTCTGCGCCGCCGCGCCGAAATTTGGCAACGACGACGATTACGTCGACCTTCTGGCGCGCGACATCTCGCATATCTTCTGCAAAGAGGTGGTGCAGTATCCCTGTATGCGCGGCGGTTTCTACATCCCCGAGCTGCATTCGGTCTCTACTCATGTCTACTTCGGCGAGCTGACGGGAGCCACTCCCGACGGACGAGGCGCGGCGACCCCCTTTTCAGATGGCGCCTCTCCGGTCGGCGGGCGCGACCGCAGCGGGCCTACCGCGGCTGTCCGCTCGATGAGCAAGATCGACCACATGGAGGTATTGCAGGGCGTGCTTTACAATCAGAAATTTTCGCCCTCCGTGCTTTCCGCGCCCAATTCGGCGGCTCTGCTTGCCGACTATGTCCGCGCCTGGTGCGATCTCGGCGGCCACCATATACAGTTCAACATCGTTTCATCGGATGATTTAAAGGAGGCACAGCGCCGCCCCGACGATTACCGCGACCTCATCGTCCGCGTCGCGGGATACAGCGCCTACTTTGCGGAGTTAAACAACAATACGCAGAACGAGATAATCGCGCGTACAGAATATGAAGAAATGTGCTGAAGGAGGAGTCCCAATGGAAAAGCGACCGCAGTACCTAGAACGAATCGAGAGATTAAAAGAGAAAGTCTTTGAGACATATCCTGAAATAGACCTTGAAGACGCGAAGCTGCTGACCCAGAGCTTCCTGGAGACCCAGGGAGAGGCGCTGGTGACGCGCAAGGCCAAGGCCTTTCTGAAACAGTGCCGTGAGAAAAGCATAAAAATTTGGGACGATGAACTCATCGTCGGCAACGCGGGCAGCAAAATCCGCGGCGGCATCCTCTCCGCCGACGTCTGCTGGTCCGTCCTCGATCGCGAGCTGGACACCATCAACACCCGCAAATACGACAAATTCCACCTTCGCCCCGAAGACCGCAAAGACTTCGAAGAGATCATCCGCCCTTACTGGAAAGGGCGCTCAAACTACGAAGAGTGGCTCGCGCGCATCCCCGCCGACGTCGCCGCCCTGCGCGACAACGGCGCCCTTTACATCGACAAAAAAGCCGTACGCGGCTGGGGAGAGGTCACCGCGGGCTACGAATGGTTCATCAAAAACGGCGTCGCAGGCCTGCGCGAAAAAATATGCGGGCGCAAAGCGAAACTTGACGCCACCCTGCCGGGCGACTACGAAAAAGAAGTCTACCTCGACGCCCTCCTCATCGTCTGCGAAGGGATGGAGACCCTGGCCGAACGCTATGCGGCGGAAGCCGAACGCTTAGCCGGCGAAGAAAAATCACCGCGCCGCAAAGCGGAACTTCTGGAAATCGCGCAAACCTGCCGCCGCGTGCCGGCCTATCCGGCGCGCACCTTCCGTGAAGCCATGCAGTCCTTCTACTTCTACCAGATCTGCATCTTCATGGAACAAAACGCCGCCGCCTACAACCCAGGCCGCATGGATCAATACCTCTATCCCTACTACAAAGCCGACCTCGAAGCGGGACGCCTCACCCCCGAAGAGGCCCAGGAACTCTTTGACTGTCTCTGGGTCAAATTCTCCGAACCCTGCCTCTTCCAGGACGAAAAATCCGCCGAATACTCCTCCGGCTACCCTATGTTCCAAAACCTCTGCGCCGGCGGCGTCGACGTAATGGGACGCGACGCAGTAAACGACCTCTCGTACATGATCATCCAGGCCACCATGGACACTAAACTCTACCAGCCGTCCCTGTCAGTACGCTACAACATGGCCAAAAACCCCAACGCCTTCCTGCGCAAAATCGTCGAACTCATGGTGATGGGCACCGGCTTCCCCGCCTTCCACAACGACGAAGTCGGTATCCGCATGCTCATGAACAAAGGCATCCCCCTGCGCGAAGCGCTCGACTGGAACCCGGGCGGCTGCGTCGAAACCAACCTTGCCGGCAAACTGCGCGCCTACTCCGCCCTGGCCGACATCAACTTAGGCAGCGTCATGGAATTCGTCCTCCTAAACGGCAAATGCCGCAAGACGGGAAAGCCGGCAGGCGCCCAGACCGGCGACCCGAGGACCTTCGCCTCCTTCGACGACTTCCTCTCCGCCGTCAAAAACCAGCTTCACTACGTAATCAAAGTCGTCGTCAAAGCCAGCCACATCATCGACGACATCTGCCTTAACCGCCCCGTGCCCGCCCTCTCCATAAGCTTTGAAGAATGCATAGAAAACGCCAAAGACTACGCCTGGGGCGGCGCCAAATACAACACCGGCAACGGCATAATCTGCATCGGCGTCTCCGACCTCATCAACAGCGTCGCCGCCGTCAAACACCTAGTCTACGACACCGAAAGCATCACCATGGAGCAGCTCCTCGATGCCTTAGCCTCCGACTTTGAAGATGCTCCCGAGATCCTCAAAGCCTGCCAGGAGGCCCCCAAATACGGCAACGACGACCCCTATGTAGATGGACTGGCCGCGGAACTCTTCGCCTACATCGCCGACGAAATAGAGAGCTACCGCAGCAAATTCGGCGTTATGACCCCCGGCATCCTTCCCGTCTCCGGCAACACCCCCTTCGGCAAAGAAGTGGGAGCCCTGCCCTCGGGGAGAAAAGCGGGCAAACCTTTGGCAGACGGCGTCAGCCCCAATGGCGGTACCGACACCAACGGTCCCACCGCCGTCCTCAAATCCGTCGCCAACATCCCCCACGACAGATTCGTTCAGGGTACGCTCCTCAACATGAAACTCGACCCGCAGATGGCGGGCAGCGAAAACGGCATCCGCCAGATCATGGCGCTCCTTAAAAGCCTCTGCTCCCTCGGCGTCTACCACGTACAATTCAACGTCGTAGACCAGCAAAAACTGCTGGAGGCTCAGGCACGCCCTGAAGAATACCGCAACCTCCTCGTCCGTGTCGCGGGCTACACCGCCTTCTTCGTCGAACTCGGCAAAGAAGTCCAGGACGACATCATCGCGCGCACCGTACAGAGCGGCGCCTGCGCCGCCTGCGGTTAAAGCCATGAACGGCAGCGCGGCGGGCATAGTCCTGCGACTCGAAAAAAGCTCCATCTACGACGGAGAGGGACTGCGCACAGTCCTCTTCCTCAAAGGCTGTCCGCTGCGCTGCCTCTGGTGCTCCACGCCGGAATCGCAGCGTCCCGCGCCCGAACGGGGGCTCTCGCGCGAAAAATGTCTCTTATGCGGGCGCTGCGTCAAAGCCTGCCCCCATCAGGCGCTTGTCATGACGGAAGACAAAATCATCCACGACCGGGAGAAATGCGTCGGCTGCTTCCAATGCGCCGCCGTCTGTCCGGCCTCAGCCATAATGACTTACGGGCAAAAAATGACGGCGGAGGAAGCCGTTAAAGAAATCGCCAAAGACGAAATCTTCTACTTTCACTCCGGCGGCGGCCTCACCGTCAGCGGCGGGGAGCCGCTCGACCAGAGCGGCTTTGTCCGTGAGATCCTTGAGGGCTGCTGTGAACGAGGCATCGACTGCGCGCTGGAAAGCAGCTTCTACGCGCCGTGGGCAACGATAGAGCCGCTGCTGCCCTACATCAGCCTGCTCCACGTGGATATAAAACATCCCGACGCCAAAAGACACCGGCAGCTCACCGGCGTGGACAACGGGCCGATCCTTGAGAACATCCGCCGTGCGGACGCATCAGGCTGCGGCTTTGACATCGTCGTGCGCACGCCGCTCATCCCAGGAATCAACGACGGAGAAGAAGATCTGCTGAAACTGGCGGAAATAGTGAAAGGGCTGAAAAAGCTGCGTTTCATGGAGTTCCTCGCCTACCACCGCCTCGGCACCGAGACCTACAAAAGGCTGGAGCGTGAATATGCCCTGCGGGAGATCGCGGCGCCGGACGAGAGCTACATGCGCAGCAGGGCCGCCATATTCAAAGCGGCCGCGCGCGTGCCCGTAAAGATAAACGGGGTCGAGCTCGCTTAAAGGCGCTTTTTCAAAAAAGTAAGCCTTGACAAGAAAAAGGCGGTGTTGTGAATGCTGAGATTCAAGAACGTGATCGACACTATCGACGGCCACACGGCAGGTGAACCGGTAAGGCTTGTGATATCCATCCGGGCTGCCGCCGCTAAAAGGTAACAGCATGGCGGCATGTCTGCGTTTGCGGGAAGGTTTTTTCCCCTAAAGCGCCCAAAAGAAAAAGCAGAAAAGAAACGCCCGCGAAAAATGCGGCAGCGACGCTTCCTGCGTCGACACTCTCGTTTCTGTACCGCCGCGCGGCGTCTTTTTCATAAACGCTTGCCATCGGGGCTGCTTTTCTGGTAATATACATATGCCCTCTACACGGACAGGCGTCTTTACACCTGCCTGAGTTGAGGGAAATCGAGCGGAATAGGCTCAGAATGGAGTGATAGAAATGATCGATAAGGATAAGAAACAGTCGATAATCGAAGAGTACAAGACACATGAGGCGGACACCGGCTCCACGGAGGTGCAGGTGGCGGTGCTCACCGCGCGTATCCGCGAGCTCACCGAGCACATGAGAGAGCACAAGAAGGACTTTCACAGCCGGCGCGGCCTTCTCATTATGGTCGGAAAGCGCCGCAAGCTTCTTCAGTACCTCAAGAGGAAGGACTTCACGCGCTACCAGACGCTGATTCAGCGCCTGGGACTGCGTCACTAATCAAAATCACGGAAAATTTGAAAGATTTGAATGGCGAAAGGTATATCCTTTCGCCATTTTCTATATTTTTGTGTTATCCTTACTAATTGTTGAAGATGATTGGCAGGAGGAAGAATATGAAACAGATTTTTGAAATCGATTTATATGGCAAGAAGATGTCCTTTGAAGTGGGGCGTCTTGCAAAACAGGCGAATGCCGCCTTGCTTGCGAGACACGGCGACACGGCGCTGCTTGTGACGGCGGTGCTCGCGGAGAAGGCGCGCGAGGGACTCGATTTTTTCCCTCTGCTTGTAGACTTTGAAGAACGTTACTATTCCGCCGGCAAGGTCCCGGGCGGATTTATAAAGCGTGAGGGTCGCCCTTCGGAGACGGCGATCCTCAGCGGACGCATGATCGACCGCTCCATCCGTTCCCTCTTCCCCGAGTGGATGAGGAACGACGTCCATGTCGTAGCGACCGTCATGTCAGTCGACCAGAAGAACCCCGCGAACATCCTCGGCATCAACGGCGCCTCGTTGGCGCTTGCGATTTCCGACATCCCCTGGGACGGTCCTATCGGAGCGGTGCGTATCGGCTGCATAAACGGCGAGCTTGTCGTGAACCCTGACGAGACCGATATCGCGTGCAGTACGCTGGATTTGGTAGTCGCCGGCCATAAGGGCGGCATCACGATGGTTGAAGCCGGGGCTAAGGAGGTCTCCGAAGACCTTCTCGTAGACGCCATGGAGCTCGCGAACGAAGCGGTCCGCAAGATTGTGGAGTTCATTGAGGGCGTGGCAGCCGAGATCGGCAAGCCGAAAGCGCAGCTTCCCGCGCCCGCGGTCATCGAAGAGATCGATAACTGGGTGAAAGAAAACCTCACCGATGAAATATACGCGGCGGTGCAGATCAACCAGAAACAGGCGCGCGGCGCCGCGATCGCCGCAGCCCAGCAGAGGGCCGAGGACCAGTTTGCCGAAAGCTATCCGGACTCCGCGAAGTATATCGCCTCGCTGATGGACGAGATGGTCAAGCAGGCGGTCCGCAAGCTGCTCGTGGTGGATAGGAAGCGCGCCGACGGACGTGCGATGGACGAGCTTCGCCCGATCACCTGCGAGATCGACATTCTGCCGATGACACACGGTTCGGCGCTCTTCACGCGCGGCGAGACCCAGTCGCTCGGCGTCACCACCCTCGGGATGATCGGACTCGACGACCAGATGATGGACGGCCTCAAACTCGACGAACCCTCGAAGAGATTTATCCTTCATTACAACTTCCCCCCCTATTCGGTAGGCGAAGTACGCCCGATGCGCGGCCCCGGACGCCGTGAGATCGGGCACGGCGCGCTCGCAGAACGCGCGCTGCGCGCCGTGTTCCCAGACGACGAGTCATTCCCCTACGTCGTGCGTCAGGTCTCCGACATCCTGGAGTCGAACGGCTCCAGCTCGATGGCCTCCGTTTGCAGCGGCAGCCTCTCGATGATGGCGGCCGGCGTGCCGGTGAAAAAGGCCGTCGCCGGCATCGCGATGGGACTGATCGCCGACGGCGGGAAGGTCTGTATCCTCACCGATATTCAGGGTCTGGAGGACCACTACGGTGATATGGACTTCAAAGTTGCCGGCACGCGCGACGGCGTTACCGCGCTGCAGATGGACAACAAGGCGGGCGGCATCACCCGCCAGATACTGACGGACGCCCTGACGCAGGCCAAGAGGGGCCGCTTCCAGATACTCGACATAATGGACGGCGCGATCGCCGCTCCGCGCCCCGACCTTGCCCCCACCGCCCCGAAGATCGTCACTTTCAATATCGATCCCGAAAAGATCCGCGACGTCATCGGCTCCGGCGGAAAGACGATCCGCGGCATCGTTCAGCAGACGGGCGCCAAGGTCGACGTAGAAGACAGCGGCCGCGTCAGCGTCGCGGCGGTCAACGACGACGCGGCTCAGATGGCCGTCAAGATGATAAAGGACATCGTCCGTGAAGTAGAGGCCGGCGAGACCTTTGTCGGTACCGTAACGCGGATGCTCTCCTTCGGTGTCTTCATCGAAGTGCTGCCCGGCAAAGAGGGACTGCTCCACGTGAGCGAGATCAGCAACTACCGCGTGCCGACGCTTGAAGAGGCCTTTGAGATTGGCGACCGGGTGCTAGTGACGGTGAAGGAGATCGACGATATGCACCGTGTCAACCTGAGCCGCAAGCGTATCCTCGACAAACTTGACGAACTTGCGCTCGATCCCGAGTTCAGCGAGCAGGTACCCGTGGAAAAGGCGCGCGAAGAGAGATATTCGCAGTTCCCGAGAGGCGGCGGCGAGCGTCGTGAGGGCGGACGCGATCGGGGAGATCGAGGCGACCGCGGCCATGACCGTCCACGCGGCGGAAGTTCCGAAGGCGATAGGCCGAGCCGTCCGGCGCGTCGTTTTGAAAGAGAGCGCAAAAACTAAAAATGGAAAAGATAACCGTAAAGGTCAAAGCGGCTGAAGGGGTAACTCTTCCTGCCTATGCGACCCCCGGTTCGTCAGGCATGGATATCCGCGCCGGCGAAGCCGCCGTGATAAAGGCGGGGGAACGCGGCTGCGTGGGTACGGGGCTCTATCTTGAGATGCCCGTGGGCTGCGAGGCGCAGGTACGCCCGCGCAGCGGCCTCGCGCTCAAGCATGGCGTGACCGTGCTCAACACGCCGGGGACCATCGATTCGGATTACCGCGGAGAAATCCGCGTGATTCTCGTGAACCTCGGCAAAGAGGATTTTGTGATCGAACCAGGCGACCGTATCGCGCAGATGGTCTTCGCCTCGGTGACGAGGGTAGAGCTTGAGTCCGCGGCGGAGCTGGGAGGCACAGAACGAGCCGCCGGCGGCTTCGGAAGCACGGGGAAAAAATAATAGGAAAGGCTGATTTTCAATTGATCGGCGTCTCCTTAGAATATATTAAGAGGATGAAAAACGTTATTATGCGAAAACATGGCGTCATTGGGCGCTGAAGGACAAGAACGGCTGTTTCTGCCGCCGCTCTTGTCCTCTTGCGGCCTGCTTGACAAAACCCCTTTATCGCGGTATAAACGCATATGTTGGTTTGTATACCGTGACGCGATGAAGGGGAGAGTAGAGGTCCTGCGGTGCCTCAGAGAGGGAGCCCTGTTTTTTTACAGCGCTGGAAGGTTCCCGGCACGAGAGCTTTGAAGACCACCCCCGAGCGGATATCGAAGCCGTGAGGATAAGATATCGGGGTGCGCCCCATACAGCGCGTTAAAGGGCCGTTTGGGGCCGAATCGGAGTGGAACCGCGGATATCAGACCGCCTCCTGAATCGTTTCAGGGGGCGGTTTTTTTGATTATTAAAGGAGGAGTATCAGATGGCACGTTTTTCAACACCGGAGGGTAAAAGCTGCGAGGCGAAGAGCGCGACAGTACGTCAGCTGCTCGATACATGGCATCTAAAGAAGGCGGTCGGCGCCGCAGTCGACGGCGTTCCCGCCGACTGCGATAAAGTATTTACGGAGGATACGGTCTTTACGCCGCTCTTTCCAGACAGTGAGGAGGGGCTTTCCCTGCTGCGCCATTCGACGGCTCACCTGCTCGCGCACGCCGTGCTGCGTCTCTACCCTGAGGCCAAGTTCGGCATCGGTCCAGCGATAAAAGACGGTTTCTATTACGACATCCGCTTCCCGAAGCCGATCTCGGAGGACGACCTGCCGAAGATCGAAGCCGAGATGCGCCGGATATCGCAGGAGAAAATCCCGCTTGTGCGCGGTGAACTCACCAAAGAGGCGGCGGTGAAGAAATTTGCCGCGATGGGCGAGGACCTCAAGGTCGAGCTTATCGAGGGCATCGAGGGAGAGGAGCTCTCCGTCTACACAGAGGGCGACTTTGTGGACTTCTGCCGCGGTCCGCACGTGCCGCACACCGGCTGCTGCAAGTTTTTCAAGCTGCTCTCGCTTGCGGGCGCCTACTGGCACGGCGATGAGAAGAACGAAATGCTCACGCGCATCTACGGCACGGCTTTCGGCTCGGAGGATGAGCTTAAAGCCTACCTTCGCCGCCTTGAGGAGGCGAAGGCGCGCGACCACCGCAAGCTCGGCAAAGAGCTTGACCTCTTCTCGATCCACAACGAGGGCCCCGGCTTCCCCTTCTTCCACCCGAAGGGCATGGTCATCATGAACACCCTTCAAGCCTTCTGGCGCAAGGAGCATACCAAGCGCGGATACGTGGAGATCAAGACGCCGATGATCCTCGACCGCTCGCTCTGGCTCCAGTCAGGGCACTGGGACCACTATAAAGAGAATATGTACTTCACGGAGATCGACGAAGCGCCCTTCGCCGTGAAGCCGATGAACTGCCCCGGCGGCATCCTCGTCTATAAAAACGATATCCACAGCTACCGCGAACTGCCGCTGCGCATGGCGGAGCTCGGCTTCGTTCACCGTCACGAGCGCTCGGGCGCGCTGCACGGCCTAATGCGCGTGCGCGCCTTCACGCAGGACGACGCGCATATCTACTGCACGCCGGAGCAGATAAAGGATGAGATAAAGGCGATCATGGAGCTTGACCGCTACGTCTATCAGGACGTCTTCGGCTTCAAATACTACGTGGAGCTTTCAACACGCCCCGAAGATTCTATGGGCGACCCTAAGCTCTGGGATCTTGCCGAGCAGTGCCTGCAAGAGGCGCTGGAAGAGACGAATACGCCCTATAAACTCAACCCCGGCGACGGCGCTTTCTATGGCCCGAAGATAGATTTTCATCTTGAGGACTGTATCGGCCGCACCTGGCAGTGCGGAACGATTCAGCTTGACTTCCAGATGCCCGAAAAATTCGACATGACCTACATCGGTAAGGACGGCGCGGAGCACCGCCCCGTCATGCTCCACCGGACCGTCCTCGGCAGCTTGGAGCGCTTCATGGGCATCCTCATTGAAAACTACGCGGGCGCCTTCCCCTACTGGCTGGCCCCCGTACAGGCGAAGCTGCTGCCCGTCGCCGCCGACTATCTGCCGTATGCCGAAGAGGCGGCAAAACGTCTTAAGGAGCGGGATATCCGCGTGGAAATCGATTCCCGCGACGAAAAACTCGGCAAGAAGATCCGTGACGCGCAGCTTCAGAAGATACCCTACATGCTTGTCATCGGCGCCAAAGAGGCCGAAGACGGCACGCTCGCCGTCCGCGAACGGCGGGAGGGCGACCTTGGCTCGATGACTTTCGAGGAGTTCCTCGCGCAGACAAAGACAGAGTTTGATCCGCTGTAGAGAAAAAGATAACAACCGGCCTAAGTATGAACGGCCGGAGGCGCCGCGGCGCCTCCGGCCGCTCATTTTTCATCAAAGGGCCCGCCGCATTTGTCTTGGCGGATAGCAAATAAAAGGCGCAGCTGCCGGAAGTTAATGATAAAATATATGCGAGGGCATTGACAAAGAGACATCTGAATAACTTAAGGAGGCGAAATGCAATGACATATAAGATCATGGTGCTCAACACCGGCTCGACCTCGACTAAAATGGCGGTCTACTTTGACGGCCGGAAAATGGTCCAGAAAGAATTCGAACATACGAAGGAGTTCCTTAAGAAATATCCCTATATGTCGGACCAGCTGCCGATGAGGCAGGAACTTGCCGACGACTTCATGAAGGAAGCCTCCGCCGAATACGGGGCCTTCGATGCGATCGTCGCGCGCGGCGGGATACTGCCGCCGATACACGCGGGCGGATATGAGATAAACGACGTGATGGTGGATTATCTGTTCAACGTCTGCACGGAGGAGCACGCCTCGAACGTCGCCGCCTGCATTGCCTTTGAGCTGCGGCGGAAATATGACATCCCGCACGCCTACATCTACGACGGCATCTCGACGGACGAGCTTGAGCCGCTCGCCCGCATCAGCGGCATCCCAGATATGCCGCGCGTCTCCGTGACCCATTGTCTTAACATGCGCGCGACGGCGCACCGCGCGGCGGCGGATATGG
>CAKSWL010000038.1 GCA_934511335.1 uncultured Cloacibacillus sp.
CGCCTCAGGTGGGAGTTGCGAAAAAAGTCGTCGTTATAGATTATCACGGGGAAAAATATGTACTCGTGAATCCTGAAATAATCGAGGCCGAAGGCTCTGTTACGAACGAAGAAGGCTGCCTCAGCTTCCCCGGCATTTATGAAAAGGTCGTCTCGCCGGAGCGGATCACCGTCGTCTATCAGGATGAAAAGGGCGCCCACAAAAGGCTTGCGCTCGATGATTTTACCGCCTGCGTCTTCTCCCACGAGATCGACCACCTGAACGGGCGGCTGCTGATCGACCGCGTCTCTCCGCTCAAGCGCCAGTTCCTCAAGAAAAAAATCGCCAAACGGGCGGCGGAAAAACAATGAGGCAGCTTACCGTCGGCTTCATGGGCTCCGGCCGCTTTGCGGCGCGCTGCCTAGAGATAATATCGCGACGGCTCCGTCCCGCGTGGGTGCTGACGAACGCGCCGCGGAGCGCGGGACGCGGGCTCAAATTACAGAACACGCCCGTCTGGGAGCTTGCACGGTCGCTCTCGCTGCCCGTCTTCACGACGGAGAGGCTGTCGGCGGACGGTGAACGTATCGAATGGCTGAAAAAAAACACCCCGGATGTGATACTGGTGATAGACTTTGGCCATCTCATAAAGGAGCCGGTGCTTTCCATGGCGCCTCTCGGCTGTCTCAACATCCATCCCTCAAAGCTTCCGGAATACAGAGGCTCGGCTCCCATCCAAAGGGCGCTGATGGAGGGACGCACGAAGACGGCGGTCTCCATCTTCCGGCTTGACGCGGGTATGGACTCCGGCCCGATACTCGCGCAGCAGGAGCTTGCGATACTGCCGGCGGACGATACGTCGGCGTTGATGGAAAAGGCCGCCCTGCTCGGCTCCGAGACCCTGCTCCATTACCTCTGCAACACAGCTCCGGAGGATTGGCGCTTCACGCCTCAGGATGACGAAAAGGCGACGGCGGCGCCGAAAATAGACAAAGCGGAGGGCAGGATCGACTGGCGCGCGGAGAGTGCCTGCGAGATCGCCGATAAAATCAGGGGCATCGGCTGTTCTCCGGGAGTTTACTGCCTGGTGCGCGGCAGGCGGCTGCGTGTACACGCCGCGGAACCGCTGCCCTCCGCTGACTGCGAGGTCTGCCGCTGCGAGATGATTGACGGCGCGCCGGTGATCGCCTGCCGCGAAGGCGCGCTGAAACTCGTCGAAGTGCAGCCAGAAGGAAAAAAAACGCAGCGCGCGGAAGACTGGGCGCGCGGCGCCCGTATAGATAAGGGCGAAGAGATAGGATAAGAGGTGCTTATAGTGGGCGATTCAAAAAATCTGCTGCGCAACATCGTGCGTTCGGACTATAAATACAAGGGCCGCGTCGTCGACCTTCGGGTGGACACCGTCAAATTTCCCTCCGGCGCGGAAAAGGCGCGCGAGGTGGTGCTCCATAAATCGGCCGTGGCGATACTGCCCGTCAATGACCGCGGAGAGATAATTCTCGTCAGGCAGTACCGGCACGCGATAGACGAAGAGATATACGAAATACCGGCGGGACTCGTTGAAGAGGGAGAGGCGCCGCACGAGACCGCGGTGCGCGAACTTCAAGAAGAGACCGGCTTCAGGCCGAAAGATATAGAGGAGATCGCGGAAATCTACAGCTCCCCCGGCTTCTGCACGGAAAAGATCTTCATCTACTACGCGACGGACCTGACCTCTTCCAAACTTCCCGAGGACGATGACGAGTACATCAAAGTCTTTGCCTTCGCTCCTGAAGCGCTGGAGAAGATGATCGCCGAAAAAAAGATAAAGGACGGCAAGACGCTGATGGCCTATTACTGGTATATGGCCAAGGGGCGGCAAAAATGATCATCCACGCCGAAGGAGAGCTGCGGAAGACGATCGAACGCTTCACCGACTACCTTCGGCTCGAGCGCGGCTGCAGCGAGAACACGCAGCGCGCCTACAACTCCGATCTGCAAATATGGCTCGCGCACTGCGGGGCCAACGGGCATGACCCCCTCGATATAGGGAGCGACGCCGTATCGCGTTTCTTGCTCGCGCAACAGGGAGAGGGACGCAAAAAATCTTCGGTACAGCGCCTGGGGGCGATGCTCCGCTCCTTTGCGCGCTTCCTGCAGTACGACGGCGTCACCGACAGCCTGCCGCCTCTTGCGCCGCTGCCGTCGAAGACGAAGTCGCTGCCGCAGGTGCTGACCGAGGGCGAAGTGCAGCGAATAATCAACGCCTGCGAAGACGGCACGCCCATCGGCAAGCGCGACCGGGCCTTTATCGAGCTCGCCTACGGGGCGGGCATGAGGGCTTCCGAGCTTTGCGGTGTGAGGCTGCGCGATCTTGACGCCGCGAACGGGATCCTCTACGCACGCGGCAAGGGCGACAAAGAGCGAACGATCCCCTATATCGGCGCCGTTCGCCGCGTGATCGAGGAATACATTGCGGAATATCGCCCGAAGCTGGACAAGCACGGGGCTGAGTGGCTGTTTCTCTCAAAGAACGGCAGACAGCTGCACCGTGAAACCCTCTGGATCATCATGCACAAGCGCGGGCTGATGGCGAACATCTCCGCCTCGCGGCTTCATCCGCACGTGCTGCGCCACACCTTCGCGACGCACCTGCTGCGCAACGGGATGGACCAGAGGACGCTGCAGGAGATACTGGGGCACAGCTCCATCATGACGACGGAAAAGTACACGCACATGGACACGGAGCTGAGGGACTATTACGACCGTTTCCACCCAAGAGCCTAAGCGCCGCCGCGTAAGCCCTTCGGCGTTGGCTGCGATCTGCGCCTGCGCCTGTGATGGCGGCATCCGGCGCATTTTTCCGGCGGGCAGGGAATTAAGGCGGTCATATTTTACTTTTATCAATTTGAGGTGAGGAGGAGAGGTACATGTATCACTGGGACAAAGTAGACGAGGCGCTGAGATACATTGAGAAAAGAACATCCCTTCGCCCGCAGGCGGCGATCGTGCTGGGATCCGGGCTGGGGCGCGTTGCGGAACAGCTTGAACGCCCGGAGATCATCCCCTACGAGGAAATACCCTACTGGCCGCGCTCCACGGCCCCGGGACACGAGGGAAAGCTCCTGCTCGGATACCTGCGCGGCGTGACCGTCGCTGTCATGCAGGGGCGCGTCCACTATTACGAAGGCTATACGATGGCGGAGGTCACCTTTCCGGTGCGCGTCCTAGGCCAGCTCGGCGTCAAAGCGCTCGTTGCGACGAACGCCTCCGGGGCGGTGAATACCGACATCGCCCCCGGCTCCATCGTCGCCATCGAGGACCACATCAATTTCATGGGGACGAATCCGCTCATCGGCGTGAACAACGACAATTGGGGCACGCGTTTCCCCGACATGACGGAGGCCTACGACAAAGAATTCCTGCGCGTTCTGGAGCGGGCCGCCGCGAAAGAGGGCCTTGCGCTGCGGCGCGGGGTCTACATCGCCTTCAGCGGCCCCTCCTTTGAAACGCCCGCCGAGGTGCGCATGGCACGGGCCCTCGGCGCGGACATCGTGGGGATGTCCACCGTCCCCGAGGTCATCGCCGCGAATCATATGGGCATCCGTGTACTCGGCCTCTCCTGCGCGGCAAATTACGGCGCGGGGATAACAGCTGAGAAGCTCACCCACCAGGAGGTGCTGGAGACGATGTCTCAAGCCGGCGAATCAGTGGCGCGGCTGATCGAGGCCTTTATCGGGGAGGTCGGCCTGTAAGTGTTCAATATGATCGAATTTATTGAGAAAAAGCGCGATCGAGGCCGGCATGGCAAAGAAGAGTTCGGCGAGCTCACAGCGAAGCTGATGGCGGGGGAGGCCCCCGACTACCAGCTCTCGGCCTGGCTGATGGCGGCTTTCCTCAACGGCCTGGACGAGGACGAGACGATGTTTTTCACGGAGGCGCTCGCGAAGTCGGGCGAAATCTATTCCTTTCCGGCAGACCTCCACATCGTCGACAAGCACAGTACCGGCGGCGTGGGAGACAAGGCGACGCTCGTTTTGCTGCCCCTTGCCGCGGCCTGCGGCGCGGTCGTCTCCAAACTCTCCGGCCCGGGGCTGGGATTTACGGGAGGTACGGTGGACAAGCTTGAATCCATTCCCGGCATGAGGATGCATCTTGAGCCGGAAGAATTTCTCGCGCAGGTGCGCCGCATCGGCTGCGCCGTCTCGGGACACTCAAAGCAGCTGGCTCCCGCGGAAGGACGCTTCTACAAGCTGCGCGACGTGACAGGGACCGTCCCCTCGACGGAGCTCATCACCGCGAGCATCGTCAGCAAAAAACTGGCCGGAGGAGCCTTCGGTTACGTCTTCGACGTAAAATGCGGGAGCGGCGCCTTTATGAAAGACAGGGAAGCCGCCGCCGCGCTTGCCGAGAACCTTGTCAAAGTATCCAAAAAACTTGGCAAAGGCTCCGTCGCCGCGATAACCGACATGGAACAGCCGCTAGGCGAATGGGTGGGAAACGCCGCGGAGGTCTTTGAGGCAGTGGAGGTGCTGAGCGGGGGCGGCCCCGCGGACACCAGGCAGCTCTGTGTAACGCTCTGCGGGCTGATGCTCTCCGTCGCCTGCGTCGCGAAGGACGCGAAGGAGGGGGCGAAGCTCGCCGAACGCGCCCTTGACGATGGTACGGCGCTGCGGAAATTCGCCGAAATAATCGAAGCGCAGGGCGGGGAGGCCGCAGTCGTCAGCCGCCCGCTTGAAATCCTGCCGCAGGCGAAAAAGAACTTTCTGATGAAGAGCTCAAAAAAGGGATACCTCTCAAAGCTCGACGCGCTCTCCGTCGGCGAGGCGCTGCGCGCGCTCGGCGGCGGCCGCATGAAGCTAGAGGACAAGATAGATCACGCCGCCGCCATTCACCTGCTGAAAAAGGTCGGAGACGCCGTCTCCGCAGGCGACACGGTGATAGAGCTGCTCTACAATGACGATTCAAAGCTCGCCGAGGCGATGAAATACCTCGCGGACTGCTGGACGGTGTCCGAGAGCGCGGAGCGGCGCGAGCTGATACTGGACTACGTATTCTAAAGAATAAAACCTTTGAAAAATATGCAAAAAGAGGAGCGCTTCGGGTAGCTGTCCATAAAACAGGTTTCAAGAAACAAATACTATGGCAGTTGCCGGACAAGGGTTGCTGACAAAAAGGGTATGTGCCTTAACGGTACATACCCTTTTGCTTTTCTGTTTGTCTTGTAGAGGGAGTGGATAGAATTTTGTGCAATTAAGGGTTAGATATTTGAGGTTTTCTCGCCTGTAAGCGGTGCCAAAAGGCAGGGATGTATGATTTTATATCTTTATGCAAGCACAGCTCATACAAGAGATAAATGCCGATTTTCGTCCCTGCCCATAGTGTCATTCTAAAATTTCGCATCCACACGCCGTTTGGCTGCCCATGCAATCACAAAGGTAATGACCTGCGCGATCGGCGCAGCAAGCCAAACGCCGGTCAGTTTCAGCATTGGCGGCAGGAGCAGGAGCGCCAGCAGCGTACAGACCGGCTCGGCATACACGAGAAGAATTGAAAAAGTTTTGGAACGCAGCTAATTTTCATTGGCACGTGGCGGCATCGCCGCCTTGATTACCGGCTTGCACAGCCGAACGAGACGTCCAAGGACGCACAGCGAGGCGAAGCCGATTCCTTGACTGGCATGGGCGGCTGTGCTGCCCGGCGGACTGTCCGTAATTCTCCCATGAATCCCGGCACATTGCCCAGTGGAATCCCGGAAATTGCCGTGATATATTTAATAACAATAGGTCATATCACGCACCTTGCTCCGCTCCTCTTTTTACGTTTATAAAGGCCGGCGGCCGCCCGGAAAAACGCCTGCCCGGGCGAGGCTGCGGCCGCAGGTTCAGAACGCCGGCAAACTCAGAAACTATCTTCTCTTCTTCATCGCCAAGGCCTCGTCCGTCACCGCCATGCCGCCGAGCGAAGTGCAGCGGAGCTCGCCGGGCATCATCCGCCCGGTGGCGCAGACGGCCTTCACCGTGCCGTCGATGCCCACGGAGTTGTGATAGCCTCCGAGGACCAGGTCGGCGCAAACAAAGGCCTGAGAGGCGAAGGAGGCGTTCCTTGTGTGACAGGGGATCTCCACGGTCGCCTGTACGAGGTCGCAGACGAGCCCCATCGCGTTTTGGAACATCACCGCCGCCGCATCGCAGCACTGCGCCGCCGAACCGCCAGCCATCTCTACCGCCGCCGCCGCGCCCATCGCTCCCGCCGCGCCGATCTCCACCTGACAGCCGCAGACCTCGGCGGCGAAGGTCCCGTGTTCGCCGAGCACCCAGCCCGCCGCGCCAGCGGCCCACAACGCGCGCACCGCTTCGGCGCGTGAAATTTTAAGATCCTTGAGCATGGTGACGACAACACCCGGCAATACTCCCGCCGAACCGCCCGTGGGGGCGGCGCAGACAATGCCCTGGCCGCTGTTTACCTGCATCGCCGCCATCGCGCGCGCCGCGGCGCGCGTGTGGATGCCTCCGAGTGCGAGTCTGCCCGCCGCCTCGGCAGCCATTATTTTGCCGGCGGTGGGCGAAAGCAGCGACATCGGCGGAGAATCGCCGGAGAGCCCCAGCTCGACGGCCCGTTCCATCACCGAAAGACGTCGCTCCATCTCCTGATTCAATGCCTCCTTCGGCATATCAAGCAGCGCCGATTCATATTCAAGCGCCGTTTCTCCGAGCGACAGAGAGTGTTCGCGCGCGTATTCGATCATCTCGCGTCCGTCCTTGTAGAGCGCCTTGCCGCGCACGGGATAAAAGACTGGCTCTGCGCTCCTGACTGACTTTATTCCTGGCATGCCGCGCAGGCTATCCGCCGCCGTCTTGGGGATCTCGTATGGCGATGTCACAAGGCGGTCGTTCCCATGCTCTATGACGGCGCCGTATTTTTCCAGAAAACCGCCGGGCAGAGGCGCGTCGGATTCGGCCAGGAGATAATAGGCGTCGCCGGTAATATCCGTCGGCATGCCGTTCAGCGAATAAAGCGTAAAAGCGCCCCCGCCCGTAGAGTCAGCGGCGGCGCGGAACGTCAGGCCGCCGTCCATCCAGGCCTCGATCATGATGCTGTTGGGGTGGCGCGCTCCCGCAAAATCGCTTATCGCAAACTCTATCTCGACGCCGAATGAGGGGAAAATAGAAAGGGCCTCTTTAAAGCGGCAGTCCGTCAGCGGCAGTCCGAGAATACCCATGACGAGCGCCAGATCGGACCCTTGGTCGCGGTAACACTCGGCGATGGAGCTTCCCGGCGCGAATGTGAAAACGACCTTCTCCGGCAAAACTCCCGTAAAACTGCGAAAGAGCTTCGCTATATGGTACGGCCCCGCCGTATGCGAACTGGAAGAGCCGGGCATCACTGGCCCGACGACATTGTTGAGAATGCTGACTGCCATCTCTTTTCCCTCCCGAAACACGTTTCCCAAAGTATAACATGCAAAAAAAAAAAGAAGGCGCATACATCTTTTGTGCAAATGACGATTGCGGTGGGAGCAAGTTTCTGCTAGACTGTACCGCGTCGATTCGGAGGTGCGTTTCAGCTGGTGCTGGGCCCGGACTTCAAATCCGGTGTGGGTGGGTAACGCCCGTCCAGGTAGGTTCGATTCCTACACGCCTCCGCCAACTCATAAAACAAAGCAATTTTACACAAGCCATCAAAATTAAAAAATCCTGTAATAGCATAGCTTTTCAACATTCAACCGTCCAAAACAATACACTGCATATTGACGCAAGCCATGATTATGTTGTACCCTTAACAGTACCAGGACGAAAAACTACGGTACTGTGGTACCGGTCAAAACGGTACCACGGGGAAAGGGTATAAACCATGGCTCTGACTGAAATGTCCGTGCGCAAGGCGACGCCTCGCGAGAAAACCTATCAGCTGACCGACGGCGGCGGCCTTGCCCTTTGGGTGTACCCGTCCGGCGCAAAGTCGTGGCGCATGCGGTACTGGGAGAACGGCAAGGAAAAGAAACGCACGCTGGGGGAGTATCCGCTCTTTTCGCTGAAAGAGGCGCGCGAATGGCGCGACGAGGCGCGCAAAGCCCTTGCTCTCGGCAAGGCGCCATTTGCCGATAAAAAACCGGTGCAGAAAGATTTCGGCGCGTGGGCTGAAGAGTGGTGGGCAGGACACCTCCAGACGCTGCGGAGCGATAAGAATATCAAGACCATGGACTCGCGCCTGAGAAGCTATATCATTCCGGCATTGGGCGCGAAGGATCCTGCGGCGATCACTCCGGCAGAGCTGGCAGACTTCGTGAAGCTCATCGGCTCGACCGGCAGGCTTGAAACGGCGCACCGCGTACAGGATATGCTGCGGCAGATCTTCCGCTACATCTTCGAGGCGCACGCGATAGAACATAACCCCGTCTACGAGCTTCGCGGCGTCCTTCCGCAGCGGCATGCAGTGCATCATCCGAGTATCACGGAGCCTGCAGGCATCGCGGTACTGCGGGACAATATAAGGGCGTTCCATGGTACCGTTACCATCAAAGCCGCGCTGCTTTTCTCGCTCTACACCTTCGCGCGTCCGGGCGAGATACGGCACTGCGAGTGGGGCGAGCTCGACCCCCAGGCGGCCGAGTGGCATATCCCTGCAGAGAAGATGAAATCCGGGGTCAAGCATATAGTCCCGCTGTCGTGCCAGGCGATAGAGGCAATAGAGATGATGCGCCCGCTGTCGTTTGCCTTCGGGCGGTACGTATTTCCGGCGCCTCGCTGCTATGACGGCTCGCGTCCCTATTGCGACGGCGCCATCAACCAGGCGTTTGTGCGCTGCATGGGATATGAAAAACACGAAATGACGTCTCACGGCTTCCGATCCATGGCCTCGACGCGCCTGAACGAAAGCGGCCTCTGGGGGTATGACGCGATAGAGGCGCAGCTTGCGCACAGCTCCGCCGATCGAGTGCGCGGCGCCTATAACTACGCGCGCTACATGCAGGAGCGCCGCAGGATGATGCAGTGGTGGGCGGATTACGTAGACGGGCTCAGCGCAAAATGTTAAAGCTGCTTGACAAATATGTGATATAACATATAATTTATATAAACGGTGATGATATGAAGTTTGAGATCATATTTTATGATTTGCCGAACGGAGAGAAGCCGGCGTTGGAATTTCTCCTTAGCGTCAATGTAAAACTGAGGGCTAAAATATCCCGTGATATAGAGCTTTTGCGTGACAACGGGACAGCGCTCAGGGAGCCATATTCAAAGCCGCTGGGAGACGGCATATTTGAATTAAGGACGAAATGCGGGTCCGATATATCGCGTGTACTGTATTTCTTCGTAATCGGCCGAAGGATCATCCTTACAAACGGATTTATAAAAAAGAGCGACAAGACGCCGCGTGCGGAAAAAGAAAAAGCCATTGGCTACATGAAAGAATATATGAACAGAAAGGAGAGCTCGCAATGAAAGGGGTAACTTTCGAGGAATTCCTCGCAGAACAGATGAAAGATCCTGAGTTCAAGGCGGAATATGACTCGCTTGAAGCGGAGTACGCGATAATACAGACCATGATCGACGCCAGGAAGCGCAGCGGGCTCACACAGAAGCAGCTTTCGGAAAAGACCGGCATTACGCAGTCGGATATAAGCAGACTGGAAAACGGCAATGCGAACCCGTCCCTTCATACGCTCCGCCGCCTGGCAGACGGACTTGGTCTGCGGCTCAAAATCGAATTTGTTGCGCGCTGAACACCGCTTCTGCAATTATGGTCTAAGTGGCGGGGGCAAGTGAGGAGGTATTTGTAATGTCTATAGCAGACGAAGCCTCAAAAATTTCCGAAAAAAAGATATTTCACACCGGACAGTTAGATATGCTTATGAAAGCTGAAAAGAAACGTGAAAAGATGATAAAAAAAGGATTGTGGAAGCAGACAGAACAAAAGGTTGCTCGCACAGTGATATCCAGATATTCCTCAAACTCAAACTAATTATGCGAGACTACAGTATTAATTATCCTCATGTTTTATAGGCTTGACGAAGGTAACTTCATATTTTGAAAAAAGGTCCCCGTTTTTATTTTCCTTTCGGATTTCCTGATATACAACGTCAAAAAGACTATGAGGATCTACTTTTATTATGCCTTCAGCTACCTCGTTTAAAAACTGCTTATCTTTTATTGTAACAGTTATGTCTGGTTGACCTTCTCTTACTAACTTCCATCCTGAAGCTTTGCGTTGATAAGAAGGACGGTCTAATGAGCATATAATTTTATATTCCTTCACATATTCAAGCTGGCTTTTTATATATGCCTTAAATGCAGGCACGTCTTTTTTTTCGATAACAGTTGCTGGGTCTTCTTTGCATTCCTGCTGGTAAAATTTAAATCTATCTATACCTCTCTTTGAAAGTGGGGCAATTATTTTTTTTATAGCATTTGTTACCTTTAGACAATAAAGCGATCGATATAGCCTTGTGGGAATTTTTTCTACCGTGCCATTTTTATAAAAAATCGTAACTGTATCACCGTGGTCTTCAATATGATCTATACCTTCTGCTTTTCTGTTTTTGATCCAGCTATAAATGGAATAACCAGCCAATCCGGCGCCAAATGCGTAAGGTTTAAAAGCTCCGATGATTTCATTAAACTCAATAACGCTTTGAACAAGCTGGTTTTCTCGAATGAGGTGAATAGTGTTTGCGGCTTGATTGAGCACATAGACAATATCAGCCTGCACTCCATTTTTTGTAACCCCTTTAATTTTTACGGTGATTACAATTTCCGGGCCGAAGACAATACCAGATACCTGCCTTGCGATTTCCGCATTGGCCATTATAGCCTCGGCAAAAAGGTCTGCTTCCATTTCGTGAGATGTAAGCGCTGTGCCGGAATAAGACATTACAGAAAACAACGTTTCAGAAAACCTTTTTTCCTTGGGCATAACCTTCTTCTCCTTATGGTTTTGATGCTCTTTTAATACACCTTATGCTTCTGTAACCCCCTGCTGTAGTTTGCCATAGATGATCCTCTTTTAAAATAAATAAAATCGATATTTTGCTCCAGTTAGTTTGCGTGTCGCCGGTTCATCTCATCTCTCTCTTCTTAATTTGACGATATAGTTTATTTATGGCCTTTCTCCTATTTCATCAACTGTCAGGAAGGTCGTAATGCCTGGAGCTGGAGCATCCGTTGGCCATGCGCCACAATACCTAATATTGTCAGGTAAAGGGTTCTCTATAATTACCTCTTTTAATTCTTTTATATTTTTTACGCCGAAAAGAGGCAATATCTCATTGCAAAACTTGCGACTTCTCAATCCACGCCACTGGTGTTTTTTATCGACTTCATAACCATAGGTTTTGGGGAACCAAAAACCGTCAAAATACTGGTAGCGTTTGCTAAAAATATATGACAATTGAGATAATGTGAGGTCAGCGAAAACAATAGCCTCCTTGGTTATGTACGGATGATGTAAACGACGCATCAAAAGTTCCGCTTCAATAGATAAATAGTTCCCAACAAAACTCTTGATTTCATCAGAATTTAAATAGAACAATCCTTTACACATATTAGTGATACAAACTTCTATTTTATCCATCCCTTTAAAATTCCCAAGAGTAACAAGATATGCATGATTCATAATCTGATAGATATCCGTGTAACGTTTAGAGCCCATAAGAATGGCAGTGATATAGATAATAAGTTCCCATCTAAAAAAAGCGAAATCTTCAAAATCAGAATTATAGCAACTATATTTATCAGTTACCATGAGTTCATTCGATATCTGCTCAAGCAAAAATATTACCTCATCGACAATATTATTGCCTGCCGAAATCTCTGAAATAAAACGGTCAAGATATTCATTTCTAAACGGCAGCAGGGCGTTAATCTTGCCAAGAATCTTATTCGGCTTATTGTCGTTGGGAATATCTATGGCTTTTAGGCGATCAATGAAATCATTAATATAATCTTTTGTCCGAGCATGATCCGATAATAATTGCGCCCCACATTTTTGCGAAAAGTTATTTTCCAATATATCAGCAAGAATACCACTGCCTTTGAGATTCAGCGCACGAACGACCTTGGGATAATCCATATACATTGCTGCATCTGTTGAAAAATCTGCGGCCTTGCGTTTCGCTAAGAAAGCTGGAAGGGTTTTTGATTCATCAAAAAATACTGGTATGACCCGAGTTTGCAAGGGATTATTATACACTTCGGTGCGGAGCAATTCGCATTCTTGCCCTACTCCTCCTATAAAATTGTCTGCTTTTTCAGCATAAGTTTTATCGCTTAAAACAAGGATTTTATCAATTTTATCTGGGCGCTTTATAAGCTCCATAAATATATCAAAATTTGATCCCAAGGGTAAAATATCATCTGTATCCCACACAGGAATAAACCCAGAAGCTTTAAGCATTTCTGCGAGTCTTTGCACGCGTTTTTTCTGTGCGCATCCCTCATCGTCTTTACCCCAGCAATATGAAATAAAGACTTTTGGGGCCGCTTTTACCTCGGGCATGTCATTACCTCTTTGCAGGTTTCAATAAGCCCTTCTATGGTTTTTCTTTCCGCTTCGTGAGATGTAAGCGCTGTGCCGGAATAAGACATTACAGAAAACAACGTTTCAGAAAACCTTTTTTCCTTGGGCA
>CAKSWL010000039.1 GCA_934511335.1 uncultured Cloacibacillus sp.
GTCGTGAAGGCCCCGGCGTCAAGCTTTATCTCCGCCTCAAGCGCCGTTATCCTGCCATCTTTCGTGAGCCCCATGCGGTAACGGCTCTTGGAGGGATGGCGCTTCGGCGAGACAAGGAGGTCTTCCGAGCGGTCGAAAGCTATCTTTACTCTCTGCCCAGACTTCCAGGCCAGCAGCGCCGCGTAGACGCCGAGGATCGAGGGGTAGTCCTCTTTGCCGCCGAACGCCCCGCCCGTCGCGCTCTGGCGGACCGTCACCATCTCATGCGGCAGTCCAAGAGCCGCCGCGACGGCGTTCACGACGTAAAAGGGGCATTGCAGCGAGCCGAGCAGCTCGACGCCCTGGCCGGAGCGCCAGGCCGCCATGCCCTGCGTTTCCAGATACATCTGCTCCTGCAGCCCCGTCTCCCATTCGCCCTCTACCACCGCGTCGGCCTCCGCGAAGCCTTTACGCAGGTCGCCGCGTTCGGTGTGATAATGGTCGATGCGGTTGTCATCGCCCCAGATCAATTCCTTGCGGGCCTCGGATTCTTCTATCGTAAATATGGGCGGCAGCGGCTCTATCGTCACGGCAACCGCCGCCATCGCCCGTCTGAGTCTTTCTTCGTCCGGCGCGGCTACGAGCGCCACCGCCTGCGTCGCGTAATTCACCGCGGACGCTGCGAGCGCCGGATAGTCTTTGCGCACGATCGCGACGTAGTTCTCGCCGGGGATATCCGCCGCCGTGACCAGCACCGCTCCCGTATCCGCAAAGGCGGGCAGCGTTTTTATCTCTTTCAGCACGCCGCGCGGCACGTCAGAGCGGACGACGCCGCCCGCCCAGCAGCCGGGGATATCGATATCCGCAAGAAACCTGACTTCTCCCGCGGCCTTGACCGGCCCGTCAAAGCGCGGCAGAGACCTCCCAATGATCCTGAATTCTTCACCCATAGGCCGTCCCTCCCAACTGGAATTTCTCTCGTTGATATTGTCTTTTTAATGTCAATATTATACTCTTTAAGAATGATTGCAAACAGGTATTGTGCCTGATCACATATCCCCGCGCCGGTAATTGGCATATAATAATAAATAGGATGGACGATGGGTGAAACGCCTGATGCGCAAAAGGGCGGGATGGTCAGAGAAGGGTCTTTTCCGGCAAAGCCCGCGGAGGCGTTTCTACTTAAAAAAATTTTTCCCCGCGGGCAGGGCGCGGCGGGGGGCGGGAGCCCGCGGCAAGCGCCGCAGAAGCGCTGAAAATGACGCGGCGCGGCACGTCGGCATAAGCGGCGCCCGCGGCCGTTTGCTTTGCGTCGCGGCGTGATAGAGGTGCATTTTTTCAAAAGATGGTGTAGAATACAGCTGTACTATCAGAAAATTTTTTAGGTTGCCAAACTAAATTGAAGGGAGAAAATAAGATGTCAAAAGAAATCGTAAGCACCCCAAACGCGCCGGCGGCGATCGGCCCCTATTCACAGGCGGTAAAGGCCGGAGGTTTTCTTTATCTGTCCGGGCAGATCCCCCTCGACCCTCAGACGATGACGGTGGTCCCCGGATGCGTCGCCTGTCAGGCGGAACAGGCGCTCAAGAATATGAAGGCGGTACTTGAGAGCCAGGGGCTGACGACCGACGACGTCGTCAAGACGACGCTCTTCATCAAGGATATGAACGATTTCGCAAAGGTCAACGAAGTCTACGCGAAGTATTTCGCGAAGGACGCTCCCGCGCGCTCTTGCGTCGAAGTGGCCCGGCTGCCGAAAGATGTCCTTGTCGAGGTAGAGGCCGTCGCCCTCTGTAAATAAACGCGGCCGGTCAGATAAACGCTGATTTATTGAAAATCAGCCGGAATAATGATCAGCGTGCCTCTCGCTGATCGCGTACGGGGAGCAGAGAGCTGTGATTTAGCGCGGCTCGGCTGGTTTGTCTGTCGGATGCGCCAGGCGCTGAATGGGCAGCTTCAAAGCGGCGCGCAAGGCCTATATCGATAGGCCCCCGTGCGGCGGCGCCGTTTGCAGGCGGCCTTTTCGCCGCCGGCGCATCTATATTTTACGGATCCAGCCAAATAAATAATCCTATAAGTCAGGAGGGTATCGCTATGCTGTTAGTTGGCAGCGGGGCATTGATAACACGCGACCAGGAGAACCCCTTCATTCCCGACGGCTGTGTCGCAATCAACGGCGCTTCGATAAATTCGGTCGGCGGCACCGTTGAGATGCGCGCAAAGTATCCGGCCGCCAAATTCATCGACGCCAAGGGCGGCCTTATCATGCCGGGATTTATCAACAGCCACATGCACTTTTACAGCACCTTCTCACGCGGCATGAATGTCCCCGGAGAGCCGGCGCAAGATTTTTCCGGCGTGCTGGAAAAGCTTTGGTGGCGGCTCGACAAGGCGCTCACGCCGCGCGACTGTTATTACAGCGCCCTCACGGCGCTCGTCGACGCCATAAAGTGCGGCTGTACCACCGTCATCGACCACCACGCAAGCCCCCGCGCGGTGAGGGGCAGCCTCTGGGAGGTGGCGAAGGCGGCGCGCGAGGCGGGAATCCGCACCTCCACCTGTTACGAGGTATCCGACCGCGACGGGCAGAAGACCGCCTACGACGGCATCAAGGAGAATATCGCCTTCATAGACTGGGCCGAAGGCGAGAACGACCCGATGATTTCCGGCAAGTTCGGCCTGCACGCCTCCTTCACACTGAGCGATCATACGCTGGAAAAATGCCGCGAGGCCATGGCGGGGCGTGAAAGCGGCTGGCATGTCCACGTGGCGGAGGGGCCGGCGGATGAAGCGGCCTGCGAGCGCAGGCACCGCCGGCGCATCGTGCGGCGTTTTCACGATTTCGGCATCACCGGCAAGAACTCGCTCTTCGTCCACTGCGTCCACATCGACGATGCGGAGCGCGAGCTGCTGAAGGAAACGGACACGCCGGTGGTCCACAACCCCGAATCGAACATGGGCAACGCCGTCGGCGCGGCGAAGATCACGGAGCTTGCGGCGGCGGGGATTACTCTGGGCCTCGGCACGGACGGCTATGTCTGCGACATGCTGCAATCTTACAAGATGGGCAGCGCGCTCTGCAAACACGCATCGCGGCACCCGAATAAGGGCTGGGACGAGCTCCCCGCGATGCTCTTCGAGAACAACGCGGTGATTGCGGAACGCGCCTTCCCCGTGCGCCTCGGCAAACTCAAAGAGGGTTACGCCGCCGACGTGATCGTCCTCGATTACAACGCGCCGACGGAGCTCTCCGACAAGAATATCAACGGGCACCTGCTCTTTGGGGCCTCGGCGCGCAGCGTCGTCACGACGATCGCGGGCGGCAGGCTCCTCATGAAGGACCGCAGGCTCACCGAGCTCGACGCGGATGAGCTCTTCGCCAAAGCGCGCGAGTGCGCGAAAGAGCTCTGGAAACGGTTATAAATAGGGCGAAAGTAAAGAGGGGGGCGGCTGCCGCAGAAGCCCTCCCCCTCTTTATGCCGAAAACGTCGATCGTTTGTTATCCATCTCCCAGCTTCCGCCGCACCAGACGGCCGCGCGGCGCCTCATCGGTAAGCAGACCGGCTTTGAGCAGCCTTCTGCCGCGCAGCCAGAGGTCGGTCACGCAGCCGTTGACGGTCATCCCCTCATAGGGAGTATAGTCGACCCGCTGGTGGAGGGAGGCGGCGGAAAGTTTCCTGCTCTTCGCGGGGTCGATAAGGATCAGGTCCGCGTCGGCGCCCGCCTCTATACGGCCTTTATCTTTCAGGCCGAGGATCGCCGCGGGGTTTGTCGCGGTAACGGCGACAAAACGCTCAAGCGAGAGGCGGTTTTTCATCACGCCTTCGGAGAAGAGCAGCTCCATGCGCGTCTCGATACCCGGTATGCCGCTGGGGCTTTTGAAGATATTTTCCGCACCCAGCCGTTTTTTATCGGCGCGGCTGAAGGAACAGTGATCGGTGCCGACTGTGTCGACGTCGCCCTGCGCCAGGGCGCGCCAAAGCCGGCCGCAGTCGACCCTTCCGCGCAGCGGCGGGGCCATCACATAATCGAGCCCGTTTTCTCTTTGGTAACAATTCTCGGTGAGCATAAGGTACTGCGGGCAGGTTTCGGCATAGACGCGCTGCCCGGCGCGGCGCGCGCGGATCACCTCTTCAAGCGCCTCTTTCGTCGAGAGGTGGACGATGTAGACGGGCGCTTCGGCGGCCCGCGCAAGGGCGAGAAGGCGCCGCACCGCCTCCGCCTCGCAATAGCCGGGGCGGCTGCGCGGCCAGCAGTCATAGTCCGTCGGCAGCTTTTCCTGATATGCCTCTGCGAGGCCGTTTACGATCGCGTTGTTTTCGCAATGGCAGAAGAGCAGCCCCCCCGCCTCATTCATCGCCCGCATCAGCGGGAAGATCTCTTCGTCGGTCAGTCGTCCTGCATAGGTGGTATAAACTTTGCCGGTCGGAAAGCCCCGCACAACGGCCGCCGGCAGCTCGCGCGCAATCTTTCCGTCGTAACGCTGAAAGACAAGGTGGACGCCGAAGTCTGTGTATGAGGATCCCTCGCCCGCCGCAACGGTCAGCCGGACGGCCTCTGAAAGCGGCGCGCCGGCGGCGGCGAAGCCAGGGTGTTCGACGATGGTGGTCGTACCGCCGAAGACCGCCGCGCGCGTCGCCGCCGCAAAGCCGTCGGAGACTTTGTTGTCACCGGCCTGTAGAATGACGTGCGTATGCGGGTCTACGCCGCCGGGAAGCAGGTAACGGCCCGCAGCCTCCACCACATGGGCGCCGCAGCAGTGGAGCGAGCCGCCGACGGCGGCAATTTTTTCACCCTCGATAAGCAGGTCGCCGCGGAAGGAGCGCTCCGCCGTCCCGATGATCCCATTTTTTATCAGTATCGTCACCAGATCAGCCCCCGATCCTCTCCATCCGCCCCCGCATGAGCTCGGCGGCCGTCTGAGTCACGGCAAGCCCGCCCTGCGAGGTCTCACGCAGCGCGGGGGCCATCATCCGGCCTATCTGCCCCATCGAGTCGATCACCTCGTCAAGCGGGATTACCGACTCTATCCCCGCAAGCGCCATATCGGCGCAGAGCGTGCCGTTCGCCACGAGGATGCCGTTGCGCTTTATACAGGGACACTCCACAAGGCCGCCGACGGGGTCGCAGGTCAGGCCCAGCACCGATTTGAAGGTCATCGCCGCGGCATGGGCGCTCATCGCGGGCGTGCCCCCCTGCAAAAAGGCGAGCGCGGCCGCCCCCATCGCGGCGGCCGCGCCGCACTCGGCCTGACAGCCGCCGTCCGCGCCCGCAAGGGTCGCGCGGAAGGCCGTCACTTCGCCCACCGCCCCCGCCGTTATCAGCGCGTCGACCAGCAGCGCCTCCGTATCCTGCCCCTCGCCGCAAAAAAATTCCCAGGCGAAGAGCATCCCCGGGATTATGCCGCAGCTGCCGGCGGTCGGGGCCGCGACGATGCGTCCCATCGCCGCGTTATAGGAGGCCACCTCCATCGCCGTCGCGGAGGCGGCGAGGATAAAGTCGCCCGACATCCCGCCGCGGCAGGCGCGCAGCTTGGGGCCCATCGGCGGCTCGATGCGGCAGGGCGTCGTGTTCGCGCAGGCCTCGCGGACGCTGCGGCGCATATCGGCGAGACGCTCCGCCATTTTGGCCCGGATCTCCGCGGCGGGAACGCCCGTCTCCGCCGCGTCAAGGATGAGGACCGCCTCGGGGAAGCTGATCTTTTTATCATCCGCAAGTTTTACGATCTTTTCCACAGCCTTAAGCATTTAGTCTTCCCCCTCGATCCCTATCACCCGGACTATCCCCGGATGGAGATTTTTTATAACCTCGGTATCGACATGCCCTTCGGCAGAGTCAAGCTCGATGACCATCGTCGCGAGGCCGCCGCGCGTGTCGCGATGAAGCTTCATCGTCGCGATATTCACGTTGTGCGCCGAAAGGTATGAAGTGATTGCGCTCACGACGCCGCGCACGTCCCTGTTCATTATTATCAGCGCGGGCAGGGTGCAGGAGATATCCACCTGAAAGCCGTCCAGCTTGTGTAGGATGACCGCGCCGCCGCCGACGGAATAACCGACAGCCTCCAGTGTGCGGCCGCCGTCGCCGCCGACGACGACCCGCACGGAGTTGGGATGTGCGCCCGCCACCTCTTCCGTATAAAAATGAAAGTCCAGCCCCGCGGCGCGCGCCAATTCCAGCGCGTCTCTGATGGCGGGGTCGTCCTGCGTCATCCCCATGAGCCCCGCGATCAACGCCTTATCCGTCCCGTGCCCCGCGCCGGTGCTCGCAAAGCTGCCGCGCATGTATAGATCCGCCCTCTTTACCTCCCCGCCCCAGCACATGCGGACGATACGGCCGATATGGGCCGCGCCGGCCGTGTGGCTCGAAGAGGGTCCGATCATCACCGGTCCGATTATTTCCCAAACGGGCATCTCATCACCTCTGTTTTTATCATCTTGCTGCCTCTGCTTATCTTATATTATGGCGGGCCAATTGACAAACAGCGGAGTAAACGGCGCGGGACGGACACGTTTTGCACTGTACTTTTATTCATGAACTTACTATTCGATAAAATTTCGCTTTTTTGTATCTTCTAAAGAAATTTACATACTGTCGCCGGAGCCAAACTTAGTGTATAGTCTTGTCCATTATCACAAGGGAGATGGAGAGATGCTTTTAAATCATCTGATCGATGTAAAGCGCTGGGTAATAAGGAGTATAGCGGGGGCGTACTTGCACAGCAGAGAGATGCCGGGCGGCAGTTATGTACAGGACGGCGACTTCCGGCAAAGCGTCAAGAGACTGCCCTTCGTGCACATTCCGCCGGGTTCCCCTGCCAAATACCGCTGCTGCGTCTATAAAGAGCGCGAGATCGTCCGCCTGCGCGTCTTGGCCGGACTTGGCTTCAGCGTGGAAGCCGACGATGAAATGACCTCTCTGCTCGAGTATGCCGACCGGGCGCTGAAAAGAAATCAGATCGAGGGGCCGGCGCTGACGATCATCGATATCGCCTGCAAAGGCTGCGTCAACGCCCGCTATTACGTCACCGAACTCTGCCAGGGCTGCCTTGCGCGCCCCTGCGAAAGCGTCTGTCCCTTCGGAGCCGTCCACGTAGTAGACGGCCATTCGACAATAGACAAGGCAAAGTGCCGGAACTGCGGCCGCTGCAAAGAGCTCTGTCCCTATCATGCGATAGCCAAGATCGCCGTCCCCTGCGAAGAGAGCTGCCCGACAAACGCGATACAGAAGGACGAAAACGGCGTCGCCTCCATCGACCACGCCAAGTGTATCAGCTGCGGCTGCTGCGTCGCCGCCTGCCCTTTCGGAGCGGTCCTGGAGCGCAGTCAGATTGTGGATATCGTGCGCGCGCTCGACAGCCGCAAACAGATATACGCGCTCGTGGCCCCCGCGATCGCGGGGCAATTTGAGGCCGGCTTCGGGCAGCTCGTCACCGCGATAAGAGAGCTCGGCTTCTCCGACGTCGTCGAGGTGGCGCTGGGAGCGGATAAGACGGCCGTGAACGAGGCGGAGGAGCTGCGCGAGCGCATGGAGCAAAAACGCCCCTTCATGACCACATCCTGCTGCCCCGCCTATATCCAGGCCGCGCGCCGCCACATGCCAGAACTCACGCCGCACATCTCCGACACGCCGACGCCGATGCATTTCACCGCCGAGATGATGAAGACAAAGAACCCCCGCAACGTTAACGTCTTCATCGGCCCCTGCGTCGCGAAGCGCAAAGAGGCGATGGAAGATTCCTGCGTCGATTATGTCATGACCTTCGAAGAACTCGCGGCGCTCTTTGAGGCGGCGGGGATCGACCCCTCAAAATGCGAAGCGGCGGAGTTCAAAAAGAACGCCTCCGCCCAGGGGCGCGGTTTCGCTATCAGCGGCGGCGTCGCCGCGGCGGTCAAGTGCGCGTTCGGCGAAGAGACCGAAGCCCGCACCACCTGCATAAACGGCCTCAGCAAAGCCGCGATGGCGCAGCTGAAAGCCTACGCGAAAAACGGCGCGCCCTTTGACCTCATCGAGGTGATGACCTGCCCCGGCGGCTGCATCAGCGGCGCGGGCGTGGCGATGCGCGACAAAAAGGCTAAAGAGGGCGTGGAGAAATTCGTCAAGGAGAGCGCACCATTATAACTCAAACAGACAATTATTAAATCAGGACCACCGGCATAGTGAACAGCGCCGGTGGTATGTCCTCTTTATCCCCTTCGCAGGGCCGCGGGCAATGCCTCTGCCGTTAATGTAAAAGCCGCATTGTGGCCGCGATATCTTCGCCGGCTTTCGCCCCCTCATACCATTCAAGGGCGTCCCGGCAACTCTGCGGCACGCCCCGACCGTGCTCGCAGAGGACGCCGACACGCGTAAAAAATAGCGACGGCAATTCTCATAAAATCCATTAAAAAAACGCCGGCGCGTTTTCCCCAGCGCCGCTAACTTTCCACTTGACAAATGACGACTTAGGAGTATTATACCTCTTCAGGATAAATAAACTTTTTATTATTTATTCATTTGAAATAGTTGAATCTTACGCTTTTTATAAACTTATGTAATATCAACGAGTAGATAACAAGCGTTTGAGGTAAAATTATCAGATAATTTAGTAATAAAAAGTTTAAAGAAATTGATTCAAGAATAAAAAAATAATATGGAGGGAGTTTTTGTTATGACTGCAACTTGTATCGTGTGTGAGGCAAACGTATCTGTTCCACAGGATTGCTGCGAGGGCGAACTTCTTATCTGTCCGGACTGCGGCACAGAGCTTGAGGTCGTTTCGCTCAATCCCCTGACGGTCGAAGAGGCGCCGCAGGTACAGGAAGACTGGGGAGAGTAATGGCGACGCTGCGCATTCTCTTCACGAGGCTCCGCGCGGAGGAGAAGCTGCTAAAAGAGGCGGCAGAGCGCCTGGGCATCCCCTGCGAGCTTCAGAATGTCGGCGACAGGGTCTTCGGCGGCGAGCCTTTCTGCGCCGCGGACGACGTGGTGCTCGCGCGCTGCGTCTCGCATAATCAGAACGAGGGCGTCGCTCAAATGCTGGAAACGCAGGGGATAACGGTGGTAAATTCTTCGCGCGTGATGGGCGTTTGCGGCAATAAGCTCACCACCTCGGCGGTGTTAGCGCAGGCCGGCATCCCACAGCCGAAGTTCCTCGTCGCCTTTACCCCCGAGGGGGCGCTGGAGGCGGTGGAATCCCTCGGGTATCCCGCGGTATGCAAACCGGTAAGCGGAAGCTGGGGACGTCTGCTCGCGAAGCTCAATGACCGCGAGAGCGCCGAGGCCGTCTTCGAGCACAAGTCGATGCTCGGGGCCGTCCATAATACCTTTTATATCCAGGAGTATGTCGATAAGGGCGGCTTTGACGTCCGCGCCTTCGTCGTCGGCGGCGAACCGCTCTGCGCGATCGCCCGCACGAGCGAACACTGGATTACGAACACGGCGCGCGGCGCTTCGGCCTCGAATCTTCCGCTCGACGACGAGACGACGGCGATTCTCCGCGCGGTACATGCGGCGATCGGCGGCGAGTTCCTCGCGGTGGATCTTTTCAAGACCAGCAGAGGCTGGGTCGTCAATGAAGTGAACGACGGCGGCGAGTTCCGCAACTCGATCGCCCCCACGGGCAAGGATATTCCCGGCGCGGTGGCAGAGGCCGCTTGGAATAGAAGAGGTTGATTTTCATGATTTGCGGCATCAAGGCTTACGAGTCAGCCATAAAGCTTGAGAAAAAATGCAAGCGCGGCATAAAGCGGTTGCCTCATGGGTCGTGGTTTTTTGCAGCGCCGGTTTAAGTTTGCCGGCCGCACAGGCAAAGACACGGCCCGCCTCCGAGAGGACGCGGGCTTTTTTTATGGGGTTGGCGCGCGATGCGTCGCTCCCCATGACCAGGAAGAGTTTTTTATAATTTTAAGGAGTGTGCAGAAATGACAGAGAGGATCCCGGTAACGATATGGGGCGCCACGGGCTTCGCCGGCGCGGAGCTGCTGCGGATATTCGCCCGCCATCCCCATTTTGAGGTCGCGGGCGCGGTCTCGCGCTCAAAGGCCGGCACTGCGGTAGGCGCGGTCCATCCGCATCTTCGCCACGTGTATGGCGATCTGACCTTTATATCCCCCGAAGACGCCGCCTCGCGCGCCGCGGCCGCAGCCTTCCTCGCCCTCCCCCATCGCGCCTCCGCCCAGGAGGCGGTGCGCCGCCTTGCGGCGGGAGAGCGCGTCATCGATCTCTCGGCGGATTTCCGCCTGCGCAGCGCGGAGGCGTATAAAAATTGGTACGGCGTGGAGCACCCCGCGCCGCAGCTTCTCTCCGAGGCCGTCTACGGCCTGCCGGAGCTGCATCGTGACGAGATGGCCTCCGCGCGCCTCGTCTCCGGCGTCGGCTGCAACGCCACTTCGGCGATCACGGCGCTGCTGCCGCTTGCCAGGGCGGGGCTGATCGAGGAGGCGCGCATCGAGTGCCGCGTCGGCTCCTCAGAGGCGGGGGCCAACGCCGACGAGGGCTCGGCGCATGCAATGCGCAGCCGCGCGCTGCGCGTCGTCAGCCCCTTCGTCCACCGCCACATGGCGGAGGTGGTGCAGGAGCTTTCGCTTGAGCAGAGCGCCTTTACGATGGGCGTCACCGCCGTCGAGCTGGTGCGCGGTATTCAGTGCCTAGCCCACGTGACGCTGAACCGCCAGGTACGCGAGGCCGAGATATGGAAGCTCTACCGCGCGGCCTGGAACGGCGAGCCTTTCGTCTCCTTCACCCCCGCAAAACCAGCGCACTTCCGCATCCCAGACCCGCGTTTCGTGGTCGGCAGCAACCGCGTGCTGACAGGCTTTATGCTCGCGGAGGATGGACGCCGGATGATCGCCGCCTCGGCGATCGACAATCTGATGAAGGGCGCGGCCGGCTCCGCGGTGCAGTGCGCGAACCTGATGTTCGGCCTTCCGGAGACGGAGGGGCTCGATATGATGCCCCTCTATCCCGCTTAGCGGCCGACACCGCTGACCGGCGGGATCATCGTTTTTAAGGAAAGGAAGTATACAGTTATGATCGGAGTCGTAAAGATCGGCGGCGCCGCGGGCAACAGGCTGGAACCGCTCATAGATGAGATAGCGAAAAGAAACCGCGCCGGCGAGCGCTGGATCGTCGTCCACGGCGCAAGCGGCGTGATGAACGACCTCTGCGCCGAACGCGGCGTTGATATCCGCATGATGACGAGCCCCTCCGGCTACCGCAGCCGCTTCGTCGGTGAGAGGGAGCGCGAGCTCTTCCGCGAGGCGGCCCTCTCCTACGGCGCGCGTATCGCGGCGATGCTCGCGGAGCGCGGCGTGCAGGCCTTCCAGGCCGACCCCGAGGCGGCCCTCTATGCCGCCGCAAAGCGCAAGGATTTCCTGCGCGAGAGCATAAACGGCCGGATGAGGATAGTGCGCGGCAATTACAGCGGCACAGTGACGAAGATAGAGCCGTCGCCGCTGCTTGAGGCGCTTGACGGCGGCCTCGTGCCGGTTGTGCCGCCGCTCGCACTCGACAGCGAACTCAATATTTCGCTGAATATCGACGGCGACCGCCTCGCGGCGCAGATCGCGGGCGCGGTGAAGGCCGATCTTCTCATCATCCTCTCCAATGTTCCCGGACTTTTGAAAGACGTCGACGACCCGCAGTCGCTCATCTCAAAGGGCGGCCTCGCGGGCTGGGATATCATCGAGCACTACGCGCAAGGCAATATGAAGCGCAAGGTCGTCGCCTGCAAAGAGGCGCTGGAGCTCTCAATACCCAACGTCTATCTCGCAGACGGCAGGGAAGAAGACCCCATCGCCCGCGCGACAGAGGGACATTCGACATGGCTGGTACGCTAAGCAGGCTCTACGGCGGGCGCGGCATCGCGCTCACGCACGGCGAGGGCGCCTATGTCTGGGACAGCAGCGGCCGCCGTTGCATAGACTTTTTCAACGGTCACGGCGCGGCGCTCTTCGGCCACGCAAGTCCGGTGCTGATGGAGGCGCTACGCGAGGCGGCGAAGGGTGTATGGAGCTGCGGCGCGGGATACGAATCGCCGGTACGCGACGAGTTGGCCGCCATTTTGGGCGGCGAGCTCGGCGACGGCAGGGTATTCCTCTGCAACAGCGGCAGCGAGGCGATCGAGGGCGCGCTCAAGCTCGCGGCGGCGCTCGGCGGCAAACGCCGTGAGATAATAGCCTGCCGCCGGGGCTTCCACGGCCGTAGCTGCGGCGCGCTCGGACTCACCTTCAACCCTAAGTACCGCGCCCCCTTCGCCTCGCTGATCCCTGCGGCAAAGCATTACGCCCCCGAAGATATCCCCGTGAAGATCTCCGACGAGACGCTCGCCGTCTTTATCGAACCGGTCCAGGGCGAGGGCGGCGTCTATCCCATCCCCGAAGAGGTGGGGCGCGCCATCACCGAGAGCTGCCGCGCGCACGGCGTACTGTTGGCGGCGGACGAGGTGCAGAGCGGCCTTGGACGCTGCGGCTCCTTCTTCGCCTCGCCGGCGAGGGGGCTCGATCCCGATATCATCTGCCTTGCCAAGGGGCTCGCGGGCGGTATGCCGGCGGGAGCCGTCGTCTGGCGCAGCGAGCTCGGCGATTTCCCGCCGCATTCCCA
>CAKSWL010000040.1 GCA_934511335.1 uncultured Cloacibacillus sp.
CTGTTATACCGCCGGAGGGCAGGGTTATAAACACCATTCCGGGGTTTGAAGGGTTTGAATCCACAATTCTGGCTTCTCCTAAGCTTGGCGCAAGTTTCGTAATGATCGTATCCACGGTTATGCCAGGGGCAAAGACCACTGTGCCGTGGGGAGGAGATGGGATTGAAACTTTCGTCTATTTTATGGACGGCGAGGGTAAGCTTACTGTAAAAATTGACGATATAACAGAGAAGCTGTCGCCGGGAGGCTTTGCATTTTGTCCGGCGGACAAAGGGTTGGAGCTCTTTAATGAGTCAGAGGGAGTATCCAGGGTTATCCTGTATAAACAGCGTTATATTCCCGTTAAAGGCGTGCCCCTGCCCTCGCCGGTTATCGGTAATATCAATAATGTCGAAGAGATGAATTATGCTGAGATGGATAATGTGTTTTTAAAAGATTTTCTCCCTGTCAACGACATAGCCTTTGATTTTAATTTTCACATACTTTCTTTTGATCCGGGCGCCTGCCATCCATTTATTGAGACCCACGTGCAGGAGCACGGAGCATACGTTACCTCGGGGGAGGGTATCTATACGCTGGGGGCGGACCGTGTGCATGTCAAAAAAGACGACTTTATTTTCATGGGCGCTTATACGGAACAGGCGACGTATGCAACGGGCCGTGAGCGGTTCAGCTACGTATATTCAAAAGACTTCAACAGAGATGTGGAACTTTAAAGAATAAAGGTGTTAAGGAGAGTAGAGATGACACTTCCAAGAAGTTTTGCACCGGTTAATATTGCAGATAAATTAGAAGAGACCGGGATGCGGGGACAAAATTTTATCTTCCTCACAGACTGGAAACGTGAGCAGCTTATAAATCTTTTTGAAGCGGCACAAATGATAGAGCCCTTCTGGAAACATCGGCTGAACTTAATGAATAACAAAGTGCTGGGAACGATCTTTTTTCAGCCGAGCACAAGGACGCGTTTTAGTACCGAAGACGCGATGATAAGGCTTGGCGGCAGCGTACTTTCAGAATCTAATCCGCTCCATAGCTCGTCAACGGCCAAAGGGGAGTCCCTTTTTGATTATCTGCGAACCGTATCAACCTATGCAGATATAATAGGGTTGCGCCATTATGATGACGAAAATGTATTTCGTTCTCTGGAGGGCGCCGCTGTGCCGGTGATAAGCTGCGGGTGGGGAAATGTTACGCATCCGACACAGGGGATACTCGACCTCTATACCTGTTATCGGGCCTTTGGAGATTTTGCGGGCATGAAGGTCATGATTGCCACGCCGGATCTTTCAAGGGCTAGAAGCGGACATTCTTTTGCAATGGGACTTGCTCAGATGGGAGCGGAAATTATCTATGTAGGTTCGAGTGAAAACAAGATGCCCCCTCTGGTACAGAATAAACTTAACGAGGCCGAGGCAAAGTACAAAGTATATAATGACTTGAACAATGCAGAGATTATGGATTTAATGTCGGACTGCGACGCATGCTATCTGCCGGGCTGCAGCGTGCCTAAGGATAATCCCGAAGATCGGGCCGCATTCCTGAATCTGATAAAACCGTTCTACATTACGCTTGAAGGACTGGAAACGATAAAGAGGAAAAACGGAAGGAGAGTGGGCATAATGCATTCCCTGCCGCGAAATGAGGTCGAATTTGATCAAGCGATCGATAACAGTGAATTTCAGCTCTATTTCCAGCAGATGGCTTTCAGTGTGCCGATACGAATGGCCTTGATCGCTGCGATGGTGGGCGTGAAGTAATCTTCGCCATATTTAGGAGAGGGATATGTTTGACCTGATACTGAAGAACGGTATGGCCGTCACGCCACAGGGAGTGATTCTTGCGGATGTTTGCGTAAAAGATGAGAAAATCGCAGACATAATTCCATGCGGTAAGAGTGTGTCAGCGGCATATGTTGTCGATATAGGCCGTAAGTATCTGTTCCCAGGCGTCGTTGACCCCCATGTCCATTTTAATGACCCGGGGCTGCCTGAGCGGGAAGACCTTCGTTCCGGTACAATGTCAGCCGCTGCGGGCGGCGTTACGACGGTAATAGATATGCCTCTCTCCGGCAATCCTACGATAACTTCTTCCGGAGCGTTTGAGCAGAAAAAGAAAGCTGTTATTGAAAGAGCGATAGTCGACTGCGCCTTATGGGGTGGCCTGATAAACGACAATACGGAAAACATGGCAGAAATGTCAGTCTCTGGTGCGTGTGCCTTCAAAGCATTTACCTGTTATGCGGGGGACGATTTTCCTTATGTTACTAGGGATGTACTCCTTAAAGGGATGCAGAAGGCGGCAGAGTATGATCTTTTGATAGGCGTTCATTGTGAAGATGAGGAAGCTGTCGGCATGCTTGAGCGTGATGCTAAAGCCTCCGGCAGAAACGGCGTGAAGGATTTCTTAAAGGCGCACCCTCCTTTGTCAGAAGAAAGAGCGGTGGAAATGGTCTTGGAGGCGGCTGAAATCAGTGGCGCGCGGGCACATATCTGCCACGCCTCTATCCCCGATGTGGTAGAAAAGGTCGCCGCCGCCAGGAGGCGCGGCGTTAAAGTGACGGTGGAAACATGTCCTCACTATTTGATATTTACCGAAGATGATCTTGAAAAGCAGCAGGGGATTTTAAAGTGTACCCCGCCGGTGAGAAAACAAGAGGACGTGGAAGGCATGTGGGATATGCTCTTATCCGGCAAGATCGATGTTTTAGGTTCCGACCATTCCCCCTCGACGATGTCCCAGAAAATATCTTCCGGCAGCAATTTCTGGGATATATGGGGAGGAATAAACGGCGTCCAAACCCTCTTGCCGCTCCTCTTCTATCACGGAGTCGTTAAAAGAGGACTTCATGTTGAGGATCTTGTCCGATTGACATCTACAAAAGCCGCCCAAATATTCGGTCTATGGCCGCAAAAGGGAGCGATTGAGATTGGGTGTGACGCAGATTTCGCGGTATTCGACCCTGCGGGAAAATGGGTGGTGTCCCAAGAAAAGCTTTTTTATAAAAATAAGCATACTCCATACCTTGGAATGGAGATTATAGGAAAAGTGGTGATGACATTCGTAAGAGGAAGATGTGTCTTTGATAACGGTGTTATCAATTTAATACATGGTAAATTCTTAAACTGTCATTAGACAAATTAATAGGTAAACGAAAGGAGTCAAAACAGAAATGGAACTGAAAGCAGGAATGACCTTGCCGCTTCGTAAAACCACAGAAAAATTGCTCATGGGTCCTGGCCCCTCCAATGCCGATCAGCGCGTATTAAAGGCGATTGGCGAGCCCATGCTTGGACATCTTGATCCGGATTTCCTTGGGATCATGAATGAGACTCGAGAACTCCTCAAATACGTTTTTCAGACGAAAAACGAACTTACCATGGCGATGCCTGGGACGGGAAGCGCCGGTATGGAGGCCGCCTGGGCAAACACGGTACTTCCGGGAATGAAAGTCATCATCTGCGTTCACGGAGTTTTCGGGCAAAGAATGACCGACGTCGCCTCCCGCTACGGGGCCAACGTTATCGTCGTCAGCTCGCCGATGGGCAAACCCATTGATCCCGCCGAGCTGCAAAAAGCCATCAAAGACAATCCCGATGCGAAAATCGTCGGCATTGTCCACGCCGAGACCTCCACCGGCGTTCTTCAGCCTCTCGATGAAATATCCAAACTAGTGCATGATGCGGGAATGTATATGCTCGTGGATTGCGTGACCTCCCTTGGCGGTGTGGAAGTTCCCGTTGATAAACTCAAATTCGACATGAGCTACAGCGGCACCCAGAAATGTCTCAACTGCCCTCCTGGCCTGGCGCCATTGACCGTTTCCCAGCGTATGGGCGAATGGATAAGAAACCGCGCTGTGCCCGTCAAGAACTGGTACCTCGATCTTAATATGATAACGCGCTACTGGGGTGAGGATCGTTTTTATCATCATACCGCTCCGATAAACATGACCTATGCGCTTAATGAGGCGCTGCGCGTCATTCTCGAAGAGGGTAACGAAAGACGTTGGGAACGCCATTGGTCCAACGCACGGTGTTTCTGGAAAGTGCTGGAGGCCATGGGGCTGGAATTGGTCGTGGAAGAACAATACCGCCTGCCGAGTCTGACCACTTACTACACGCCTGATGGTGTAAACGAAGCGGCGATACGCAAATACCTCATGGATAAATACAATATAGAGATAGGCGGCGGCCTCGGCGAACTTAAAGGTAAAATCCACCGAGTCGGGCTGATGGGAGTTAACTCGAACCCCGCAAAGATTGCGTTGCTGACGGTGGCGCTTTGCGACGCGTTCAACGCGCATGGATACAGGTGCGACACCGGTGCGGCTCTGGAGGTTCTGTCCGCGCAATAGTTTTCAGATCAATAAAATTGGATTTAGATGGCGTATAAATTGCCTACGCCATCTAAATTTTATATGTCAAAGGATGGCTGCCGCAAAATGGGAGGTGTGCAAGTGTATGATTTGATCGTCTCTGGTGGAAAAATTGTCCTTGAGGAGGAGGTTGTTTGCACAGATATAGGGGTAAGGGACGGCAAAATCACCGCCATGGGGGAATTGTCGCCTAATTTTGCCGCCGAGGTTGTTGACGCTCAAGGGAAATATATTTTTCCGGGGCTTGTGGACTGTCACGTACACCTTAACGATCCTGGGTTTACGTGGCGTGAAGATTTTGTTACCGGTACCTCTGCGGCGGCGGTTGGGGGAGTTACGACGGTTATCGATATGCCTCTCCAAAATGATCCGCCTCTCTTTAATTTAAATGCATTTTCAGAGAAACTTGCAGCACTATCAAGTCGCGCTGCCGTAGATTACGCGTTTTGGGGAGCGGCGCTTGAGTATAATATCAACAATTTAAAGGAATTGCACAAGGCTGGATGTGTAGCATATAAAATATTTCTTGGCCCCGTGTCGGATGATTATCAGACTTTGGGAGAAGATACCGTTGCGAAAGTTACCGAAGAAGTCTTAAAATTTAACGGACTGATCGGCTTTCATGCGGAGGACTATGCCGTCATCAAGGGCGAAGAGGCTAAGCTGCTTAATAAAAATAATCTCAGTTGGCGGGATTATTTAGCCGCCAGGCCAGTATCTGCGGAGCTTACCGCTGTCAAATATGTTATCGAGTTAGTAAGAAAAACAAGAGTCAGAGCGCACATATGCCATGTAAGTCATCCGGCGGCAGCGGACCTGATTGGTTCTGCGCAAAAAGAAGGGCTGCCGATAACGGCTGAAACCTGCATGCACTATCTCATTTTTAGCGAGGCGGATTTGTTGACAAAGGGGGCGCTTTTTAAATGCGCCCCTCCACTGCGGTGTGTTGAATCACAAAAAAAATTATGGGATTATGTCTCGAACGGCGTCTTGTCCGCCATATGTTCAGACCATTCTCCATGCAGAGCGGATGAAAAAGATATTTCGCGACATGGGATACTTGGTGCGTGGGGAGGGGTAAGCGGCCTTCAGAATACAATGCAGCTATTTTTTGAGTATGCTGTAAACCGGAGAAAATGTCCTTTGCCATTACTTACGAGAGCTCTTTCAGCAAATCCGGCAAAAATTTTTGGTTTATATGGACAAAAAGGGACAGTTGCAATTGGTTTTGACGCGGATCTTGTTATCTTTGACCCCATTATGCCGTGGCGGATAACAAAAGAATCTTTATGCTACAAAAATAAAATATCTGCCTTCATCGGGTTATCTGGCAACGGTTTGCCGGTCCGAACTATTTTGCGCGGGAAAACAATTTTTCAACACGGCGAAGGCGTTGTCCAGCCTTACAATGGACGCCTAGTAATGCCTAATGGTATATCGAAGGGAGGCTGCATATAATGATTAGAACTACAATAACAGATATAAATAGATATTTTTGTTTAGGACAAGGAATCAGACTGGCAGTTGATTTTATCAAAAACAACAACTTGATCTCACTGCCGCCAGGACGTTATCCCATAGAGGGGGCAAGGATATTTGCTTTGATACAAGAGGTCCGCACTATGCTGCCTGCGGACGCGCCCTTTGAAAACCACTTGTACAGCGCTGACCTGCAAATGACACTTTCCGGCGATGAATGTGTAGGTTATTGTCCTGTGTCGAAATTGACGAAATCCGGGAGTTACAATGTTGCTGCGGATGTCCAGAATTATACGGGACAGGCGGATTGTATTATGCAAAATAAAGCTGATGACAGTGTCTCCATCTTTTTCCCCGAAGACGGGCATCAGCCTTATGTGGCTAAGGATACTCCCATGCATATAAAAAAAGTTGTGATAAGGATAAATATGGACTATATAAATATTTACGAATTAAGGTGACCGTGTGTTTTTTACCACCATGTCGGCGAATGTTAAAAAGCCGCCATATGCGGACGCCGAACAAAAACGGAAGCTCCGATGCCGGAGCCGTGTCCTAAGATTAGGAGCTTCCGTTTTATGACGCAAATCGTGCGTATAAACGCCGATTTAGCCGATTTAATAGAGCGTATCTGCGTAAGCGTCTGCCGCGGCCCATCCGGGGACCGGCGGCAGCTGCTCGTCTTCCGGTTTCAACGGAACGTCGATGAGGCAGGGGCCGTCCGCGGCGAGGCACTTCCTGAACGCCCTCTCAAACTCGCCCATGCTCTCTGCGCGGAAGCCCGCCAGACCCAGCGACTCGGCGAATTTGACGTAATCGACCTTTGCGAAGTCGGTGAACTGGCGGAAGTTTGGCGTGATTTCCGCCTTGGTGTGTACGCGCTGGGTGCCGCGTATCCAGCCGAAAGTCCCGTTGTTGAAGAGGACGTAGACGATCTTCAGCCCAAGACGTGCCGCCGTTTCCAGCTCTGCGCCGCAAAAACCGAAGCTGCCGTCGCCGACAAGCCCCACCACGGGGGCCTCCGCCGCCGTGCCGCAGCGCGCGCCCATCGCCGCCGGTATCGCGTAGCCTAGCGCGCCCATGGAAAAGTTATAGGCGGCGCGCCGGCCCGCGCGCGCGATGCGCAGGAAGCAGGAAGAATAGATCGCGGGGCTTCCGGGGTCGACGGCGAAGAAGGCTGTGTCCGGCGCCAGCCTTTCGATCGCGCGCACGAGGGACAGCGGATGCGGCTCGTCGCCGCAGCGTGCAATAACGCCCTCCAGCTTCTTCTCGTGCGCCGCCTTTTCCCGGGCGCAGCGTTCCCCCCACGCGCTCCTGTCAGGGCCAGGCGCCCCTTCCAGAGCCGCCGTGAGCGCCGTGAGCGTCTCGCGCGCGTCGCCGAAGAGAGGCAGCGCGTCGTAGTTGTTGCCAAGTTCCCTCTCGGCGATGTCTATCTGGATGAACTTCTGTCCCGAGGCGGGCGAAGGGATCTTCCAGCTGTCGGTATTTGCGGAATCGGTGTTTGTCGCGGCGAAGAGCACGACGTCAGCCTCGCGGACCATCTTGTTGTTCCATGCGCGTCCGCCGCGCGCGCCTACGACGCCCATCGAGAGCGGCTCATAGTCGTTGAGGCAGCCTTTGGCGTTGATCGTCGTGCCTGAGGGCATCTGGAGCAGTTTTGAAAGGCGCGCCGCCTCCTCCCAGGCGGAGGAGTGTACGACTCCCTGTCCGCAGATCATCACGGGGCGGTGCGCTAAGGCGAGCAGCGCGGCCGCCTCCGCTACGTCGTCGCCCGCCGCGCTGTTTCGGCATCCTGGGAAGGCGGAGTAGCGGCTCTGCGCGTAAATATCGCTCTCTGCCACGCAGCCCTCGAGGGTATTCATCGGAATACGGATATGGACCGGTCCGGGCCGTCCCGTAGTTGCGATGCGGAAGGCGCGCCGGAAAAGGTGCGGGATTTCGGAGGCGTCGGTGACGGTGAAGGAATCCTTCGCGATGCTTTTGAACAGCGCCGACTGGTCGAAGCCGGTCAGCATGTTTTTGGGCCCCGTTTTGAGGTCGATGTCCGTCGTCATCACGATGAGCGGCACGCAGGACTGAAAGGCCTCGACGACGCCGGGCACCATGTGCGTCGCGCCGACGCTCGGCCCCTCGCAAACGCCGACGCGGCCGGAGGCCCTTGCGTAGGCGTCGGCCATAAAGACGGAGTTTCTCTCGTCTCTCGTGAGATGATACCTTATTTCGGGGAACTCCTCCCAGGCTTTGTAAAGACTCAGCGTCGTCTCACCGGGCAGGCCGAAGACGTCGGTCACATTATAGGCCTTGAGCATCGCAAGGATGGCTTTGCTTGCTTTCATCATATCTTCCTCTCTGACGGCAGATTATTTGCAAGATATCTATTCATCATAAATGATGAATTAATTGATAATAGATTACCTAAATAATTTTGTTTGGTCAATAGCACGTAAAAAAATTTTTGCTTGCAGGAGGCTAAAAATGCGAAAACTATAGTATTAAAGTGCTCTTTGCGTTTTATCTGGAGGATTGAAATATGATTGGCGAGGCCTTAGAGGAATGCATAGCTAATCTTCATTGATGAATGGATAATCGCTGCGACGAGCGGCGCGCACTCGTTGGGATCGCCGATGAAGGCCGCCCTTTCTCCCTCAAAAGCACCTCGGCGATGCCGTTCAGGCAGAAATTATCCAGCAGCGCTCCCGTGTCGGGCTCCCGCGGCGTCAGCGTATTTTTCGTTTGCGCAAGATATCCGCCGCCGTCACCGTTTTGTCGGAACAGATGACGTTGACGCTGCCGCGCAGATCAAAAAATCGCTGATTCAATGCCATGGCCTACGTGTCATTCTACAGATTCTCACACCGATTGCGCCAATTTGACGGCGGAATTAGTGCTAACTCCGATATAATATGGTATGCTAACCCATATAGCCCGAAGAGGGCGCATAATATCAGGAGGATGATATTTGTTGAGTTCTGACATAGCAGGCAGTATTATCCTGCTCGTCGTGCTTATGGGGTTCTCCATGTATTTTTCGATGACCGAGACCTCGATCACGGCGGCAGGCAAAGGAAAACTGTTGGCACTGGCCGACGATTACCCGCACCGTAAGAAGGGTTTTCTTTGGCTCGCAGATAATGTAGCAAAGGCAATCAACGTAACCCTCATCGGAAACAACCTCGTCAACATCGGGGCCTCAGCCGTCGCCACTTCGGTGGCGATCACGCTCTTCGGCGTGGCCGGCCCCGCGGTCGCAGTTGCCATTATGACTGTGCTGATCGTGATTTTCTGCGAAATACTCCCCAAAAACATCGCCATCGTCAAAAAAGAGGCCGTACTTTTATTCTGTCTTCCCTTTCTGCGCGCTTTTAACTTCGCCATGACGCCGCTGCTGGCCTTTTTACAGGTCATCCTCAAGCTGATCGGCAAGCTGATGGGGATGGACCTCGTATCTTACAGCGCCCTGATCTCGCGTGAGGAGATCGACCATATCGTGAGCGAAGGCAGCGCGGCGGGCGCCCTTGAAGAGGACGAGCGCAAGATGATACACGGCGTTATCGCCTTCGAGGACACGCGGGTCTCCGAGGTGATGGCTCCCCGCACGGATATGTACGCGATCGATGAAAAGGACAGCGTCGCGGAGGCGGTGAAGATTTTCCTTGAGAGCGGACATTCGCGCATTCCCGTATATAAGGAAGATATCGATGATATTGTCGGCATCCTCTACGCGAAAGATCTCCTCGGCCCGCTATCGGGCGGGGATAAACAGATTTCGATAGAAAGGCTGATGCGCAAGCCGCTCTATGTTCCCGAAACGATGAAGACCGACGAGGCGCTGGACATTATGAAGAAGTCGCGCAAGCATCTCGCGATCGTCGTCGATGAATATGGCGGCACGGCGGGGCTGGTGACGCTGGAGGACCTTATAGAGGAGATCGTCGGAGACATTCAGGACGAGTACGACAAAGAGACGCCGGAGATCATGAACGCCGGAGAGAACGCCTATATCGTACAGGGGCAGGTGAACCTCGAGGATCTTGCCGAAGCGCTGAATTATCCCTTTGACACCGTCTTTGAGGATGTGGACACGCTTGCCGGCATGATTTTGGAGATCACGGGCAATTTCCCCTCCAAGGGCCAGGTTATCGGCTACGGTCCCTGGGAGATCAAGGTGCTAGAAGTACAGAACCACCGGATTCTGGAAGCAAAAATGAAGTTTGTGGGCAGTCCCGATGAGGGAGTCTCCGAGTAAGGCCGGTTAAATCGGCGTTTATACGCACGACTAACTTTATAACTGAGGGCTTGCCAATGCTCGACGCACCTTAGTGCGCCTCCGCTTGGCAAGCCCTCAGTTATTTCGTTATTCGCACGTCTGATGAACACCCTAAGCGATTCACACAAAACGCAAAACCGGCGTTTTGGTTCTCTGCTTATAAACGCCGATTTCCGGGATTGTAAGAGGACGATAAACCCTGATTTATCTCCGATAGGGTAAAAGGCAAATTTTGGGTTGGCGTACTAGCGACAAAAACAATCTGCCGGTATTCAGCGATTTTGGTTTGCGCCTTTAAAGCCTTCCTTGCGAGGTGGGCAGGGAGCTAAATCGGCGTTTAGAAGTGCGAGTTGTTAAATAAAGCGGGAGCTCCGATACCGGAGCCGTATTTTGCATACGGCGAGGATTCGGAGCTCCTGTGTTATGACGCAAATCGTGCTTATAAACGCCGATTTTCGCCGATTTGACTAGCCGAATAGAGCCGCCCAGTACGCAAAATAATCGGTGGCGATCGCCGCTCCCGCCACGATCAAAATCACGCCCGAGACCCGTTTGATAACCTTGCCGTTCCGGCGCAGCCACTGGAATATCCCCTTGATCCGCGTAAAAAAGAAGGCGGCCAGAATGTAGGGAATCCCAAGTCCCATCGAGAAGACGAAGAGGTAAAATATCCCCTCTCCCACCGTTTTGCCGTTGCCGGCAAGCAGCAGCGCCGAGCCGAGAAAGGGGCCGAGGCAGGGCGTCCAGCCGAGCGAAAAGGCCCCGCCGAAGAGCAGCGCGCCAAGAAAGCCCCTTTGACGCACCTTAACGTCGAGCTTCTTCTCGACGTCAAGGAAGCCGATGTTGAAGACGCCGAGAAAGTGCAGACCGAAAATCATGATCACGACGCCGCTTACACGCTGCAGCAGCAGGCGGTGATCGTTCAGCAGCGCGCCGAGCGAGGTCGCCGTCGCCCCCATCGCCATAAAGACGAGGGTGAAGCCGGCGACGAAGCCGACGGTATTCACGACGCTCGCGCGCTTACCGTTCTCCGTCTCCGCCGCGAGGTACATCAAATATACGGGGAGCATCGGCAGCATGCAGGGCGAAACGAAGGCCAGGAATCCCTCCAAAAAGAGGAGGGGGAGCTCGCCCGCCATGCTATTTTCCAGCCTCGTCCACCAGCTTCATAACGGCGGCCTTGGTGGTGCCGCCCTGTATCTGTCCTGTAAGCCTGCCTTCCCGGTCGATGATGAAGGTGCTGGGGATGTAGCGGATGCCGAAGTACCCCGCGAGCTCTTGCTCGCTGTCAAGCAGCACGGTCATCGTATAGCCGGTCTCCTTCATGAACTTTTCGACCTTGGACTTCGTCTCGCGGCGGCCGTCCGTCATATTTACGGCAAGCAGCACAGCGCCGCCGGATTTCTTGAGTTCCTTGTCCATCTCGTCAAACTCCGGCATCTCGTTGCGGCAGGGCGGGCACCAGGTGGCCCAAAAATTGAGCACGACGACCTTGCCCTTGAACTGGTCAAGAGAGACGCTCTTGCCGGAAAGGTCCTTCAGCGTAAAGTTCTTTACCTGATCGCCGTTGCCGAGGGCAAAGGCCGAGGAGGCAAATGCCGCGGCCATCAACAGCGCTAAAACCAACAGCATCGATTTTTTGTACATACGCAATCATCTCCGTTTCATTTTTTCAATGACGCCATTATATACTATATATGTAATTTTTAAAAGTACAGATATTATATCTTCTAAATTGTGCTGCTCATCTTTTGCGTATTGACATTACAGTACAGAAAATGCTAGATTATTAAAACTAATTTTGCTTTCATATCATCCGTTGGGGGGAGTAGTTTTGCCGTTTTACAAAATCAAATCTAAGTCACGCTCCTGGGACGGCGAGCCGGTCGGAATCCTAATTTTGGACGCGGCCTATCCCTGTGTGCCCGGAAATGTCGGCAACGCCACGACATTCCCATTTCCCGTGCGCTATCACGAGGTGCGCGGCGCTTCGATCGACCGCCTGCTGAATCAGCGCGACCCGGCGCTGCTTTCTCCGTTCGTCGAAGGGGCCCGTAAGCTCGAGGCCGAGGGCGTGCGCGCGATCACGGGCGCCTGCGGCTTTATGGCCCTTTTTCAGCAGGATATCGCCGACGCCGTCGACGTTCCCGTGTTCATGTCCAGTATGCTGCAGGTACCTTTCATTGTGCGCACTCTCAAGCGGGGCAAAAAGGTGGGCATCATCTCCGCCAACGCCTCCGTCATGACGCCGCGGCATCTGCTGAACGTCGGCATCACCCCCGATATGCCCGTCGTCCTCTACGGCATGGAGGACAAGGATGAATTCCGCTCCTCCGTCCTTGAGGAGAAG
>CAKSWL010000041.1 GCA_934511335.1 uncultured Cloacibacillus sp.
GATCGGAACCCTTTATCTTCGCCGCCACAAGGGCGTGTCCAGCCTCGTGATAGGCGATTATCTTGCGCTCCTTCTTGCTGATGATGCGGCTCTTGCGTTCTGGGCCGGCCATGACGCGGTCGATAGACTCTTCAAACTCCGGCATCCCCAGCTTTTCCTTATCGCGGCGCGCAGCAAGCAGCGCCGCCTCGTTGACGAGGTTCGCCAAGTCGGCTCCGACAAAGCCCGGCGTGCGGCGTGCGATGACGTCGAGGTCAACGTCGTGGTCGATCTTCATGTTCCGGAGATGGACCTTGAGGATGTCGCGGCGTCCGTTGACGTCGGGGCGGTCCACGACCACCTGGCGGTCGAAACGTCCCGGGCGCAGCAGCGCGGGGTCGAGAATGTCGGGCCTGTTGGTCGCGGCGATGAGGATTATCCCCGTACCGGCCTCAAAACCGTCCATTTCGACAAGCAGCTGGTTCAGAGTCTGTTCGCGCTCGTCGTGGCCGCCGCCGAGTCCGGCGCCGCGGTGACGTCCAACTGCGTCTATCTCGTCGATGAAGATAATACAGGGCTGATACTTGCGGGCCTGTTCAAAAAGGTCGCGGACGCGGGCCGCGCCGACGCCGACGAACATTTCCACAAAGTCGGAGCCGCTGATGCTGAAAAACGGCACGTCCGCTTCGCCGGCCACCGCGCGGGAGATCAGGGTCTTCCCCGTGCCCGGAGCGCCGAGCAGGAGCACGCCGCGCGGCACCTTCGCGCCGAGCTTCGTAAACTTCGCGGGATCTTTCAGGAACTGCACGACCTCCTCAAGCTCTTCCTTCGATTCATCGCAGCCAGCGACGTCGTCGAAGGTCACCTTCGGGCGGTTGTCAAGGAAAAGCTTGGCCTTGCTCTTCGCGAACCCCATGACCTTGTTGCCGCCGCCCTGCATATTGTAGATAAAGTATATCCACACGCCAATCAGCAGGAGCGTGGGCAAAAGAGAGGTCAGCAGGGCCGTAAGCCACGAATTTTTCGGCGGCGGGACGATCTCGACCTCCACGCCCTTCTCCGCCACTATCGAGGGGAGGGTCGCCGCGTCGAGTATATAGGTCGTGAACTGTTTGCCGGACTTCAGCGTGCCGGTCAGCTGTTCGTGATCGATCTTCACCTTCGTGACGTTGCCGCTGTTCACCTCGCTCAAAAAGGTGCTGTAGGGCATCTCTTCGTTCTGAGTCGTTTTTTTAGCGCTGTCAGGGGCCAGGAACACATTGACCAGGCTGACCACCAATATAATGAGGACTATATACATCCCCACGTTTTTAGAAGCTTTCTTCAATATCCCTTATCCTCACTTTCTATGCTTTACACTTCTTTTCAAAATATAAAACCGCTCGCGCTCCGCCGCTGTCAGTCAAGGGGCTCGGCGATATGCACGGCCGGAAGATGACGGAACTGTCCCGCGTAGTCCAGACCGTAGCCGATGACAAACTCGTCGGGAATGGTAAAGCCGGTATATTTGACCTCGACGTGCTGGGTGCGCCGCTCGGCCTTGTCCAGCAGCACGCAGATCTCAAGCGACTCAGGGGCGCGCTCACGCAGGATCTTGCTCATATATGAGAGGGACAGCCCCGTGTCGAGTATATCTTCAACTATTATCACATGTTTGCCCTGTATGTCCGTGCTTAAGTCCTTTTGGATCTTCACCACGCCGCTGCTCTTAGTGGAGGCGCCGTAAGACGAGATGGCAAGGAAGTCAAGCTGGGCGTCGACCTCCGGCCCGATCTCGCGCACAAGGTCGGAGAAAAATATCACAGCCCCCTTGAGCACACAGACTAATATCACCTTTTTGCCCCTATAATCCTCGCGTATCCTTGACCCAAGCTCCTTTACCTTCTTGCGGAGCTCATCTTCCGAAAGCATCACTTTGCCTATTCTATATTCCAAATTAAGCACTCCCTCTAGGGCGATAATTGCAGCTTGCAAACAATTAAGAATAATATCATATTTCGTATTATCTCGCCCACCATGGAAGCCTATTTTCGCAGGTATTTTTGCTAAATTTTTTCTCCGCCATTATATCGGCGCGGCGCAGCCAGCCGATGCCGCGCTCTGAATAACAGACTTCAATGTCGCGCGCCCACTGGAAACGCCAGCATCCGCCGCGCCGCACCAGAGCGGCGAGCTCATTCGTGCGCGCGCGTGAGAGGGCCGGCAGCGAGAGCGCCGCGCCCTGCAGCCGCAGCATCTCGGCAAGGGTAAGCTCCGGCAGCTCTTTCAGCCCGGCCGTCTTCCAGGCGGCAAGCGCCGGCGCCATGCCGAAGGCAATCTTAGCGATTTCGGCGCGTGCGGCCCGCTCCTTAGCCTCCACTTCGGCGCTCACCTGCTTCGCGAGACCGAGCATGACGCCCTCGAATCCCGGATTGAGGTTGGCCTTTATCCAGGGGATCAAGATATTGCGCACCTTGTTGCGCCGGTAATCCGATTCGTCGTTGGTAAAATCGTCGCGCCAAGAGATGCCGTTTTCCCTCAATATCGCCCGCAGCTCCGCGCGGCTGAAGTCGATCACCGGGCGCACGATATTGCCGCGCACCTCGGGAATGCCACGCAGCCCTGCGAGGCCGCTGCCGCGCGCGAGGTTCATCAGCTGGGTCTCCACCACGTCGTCGGAATTATGCCCCACCGCGATATGCGGCAGACCGAAACGCGCGGCCGTCTCGCTGAAATGTTCGTAGCGCGCGCGTCGCCCCGCCATCTCAAAAGATTCTCCCGAACAGCGGCAGTGACGGACGTCGACGGTCTTGACGGCGCACTCTATGCCCCACTCGCCGCAGAGCGCCCGCGCAAAAAGGGCGTCCTCACGCGAGCCGCCCCCCCTCGTACAGTGGTCCAGATGAGCCGCCACGACACGCCCCCTGAAAAAATTCTTCAGCAGCCAGAGCATTGCCACTGAATCGCCGCCGCCAGAGAGGGCGCAGACGATGCCGGAGGCATCCAGCCACCCTTGGCGGGCGGCGGCGGAGAGAAACTTTTTTCTATAATCCATCGGCGGCCTTCTCCGCCGCCCTCTTTCCGTAGCCGCACCACTTTGCCAGCGCGCAGTTGGCGCAGTCGGGCTTCCGCGCGCTGCAAGTGCCGCGTCCGTGGTCGAGAAAGTTCAGGTGTCCGCCGCGAAAGCGTTCTTTAGGCAGCGCCGCCTCGAGTTTGGCCTGTATCTTGTCGGGAGGGTTCTTTTCATCGGCCCAGCCGAAACGCTTGCTGAGGCGCGTTATATGCGTGTCCACGGGGAACCCCGGCATCCCGAGGTCGAAACACTCCACGATCGCCGAGGTCTTGGGGCCGACGCCAGGCAAGGAGGTAAGATACTCGCGCACCTCCGGCTGCCGCCAGCCGCGCAGCTCTTTCAGCGAGTAGCCGCCGAACCGCTCCTGCACCGCCGCCAGTATCTGCTGGATGCGGAGGGGCTTCGTGCTGCTCATACCCGCGATACGCAGCACCTCCTTGAGCTCATCTAAGTCGGCATGCGCCACCTCCTCCCACGAAGCGTAGGCGGCCTTCATATTCGCAAAGGCCTTGTCGCGCAGCTTGTCGTTGGTGTTCTGCGACAGTATCGTCAGGATCAAATCGTCAAGCGGCTCCTCGTACCAAAAATCGCTTGCGGGGCGCGCCTCGTTGCCGTACAGCGCCTCCAGCGCGTCAAGTATCTCTCGTACATGACAGATCTCAGCCATCATTCCGCCTCCTTCGTCTCCAGCCCCTCTTCGCCCTTCTCCGGCGCCGCCTTCTTTTTGCCCCTCTTTTTCGGCGGATCGACGCGATCCGCCATGAGCTTCTTGTAGCGGAAGGAACGTTCCAGCCAGCCCTCGAGAGCCGACTGCACGCGTCCGTGGACGCTCTCTTTCGAGTAGTTTCCGTTTTCGTCCCTAGCCCCCGCGGGGATTCCCGTAAGTATCTCTATGCCTTCGTCTATCGTCGCAATGCTCCAGATATGGAATTTGTTTTTCTTGACGGCCTCCGTAACCTCATGATTCAGCATCAGGTGCTGCTCGTTCTGCACCGGGATGATGACTCCCTGCTCTCCCGTAAGGCCGCGCGCTTTACAATAACGGAAAAAACCCTCGATCTTCTCGTTGACGCCGCCGATCGGCTGTATGAAACCCATCTGGTCGACGGAGCCGGTGACGGCGATCCCTTGATTGAGCGGGATATCGGCGATCGCCGATATCAGGCAGTACAGCTCCGTCGAAGAGGCGCTGTCCCCCTCGATTCCTCCATAGGTCTGCTCAAAGGCGATGCGGGCGCTGACTGAGAGCGGGAAGTCCCGCGCGTACATCCGTCCGAGGTAGCTCGTGAGGATCATCAGTCCCTTGTTGTGTATCGGACCGGTCATTCTCACCTCGCGCTCGATGTTGACGACGCCCTCCGCGCCCATAAAGACGTTGGCGGTGATGCGCACCGGCGAACCGAAAGAATGGTCGATCAGCTGCGATACCGTGAGGCCGTTTATCTGTCCGACGACGGAGCCTTCCGTATCGATGCGGATGACGCCCTTGCGGTATTCCTCAAGCACCTTGTCCTCCCACATGTCGGCGCGGTAGATCTTCTCCGCCAGCGCGCGGCGGACGTGGTCGACGCCGACCAGTTTTTTGCCTTCGGCCTTCGCGTAGGCCGTCGACTCGACGAGTACCTCCGCAATCTTATTGAGCTGCGTCGAAAGCTTGTTGCGGTCCTCCACGAGCCGCGAGGCCCACTCGATCACCTCACCGACGGCGGCAACGGTAAAATTAAGCCTCCCCTCGCGCGCAACGAAGCCCGCGACAAACTGGGCGATTTGATATTCGCTCTCGGCGGTGCGCGGCATGTCAGAGTCAAACTCGGCCTTGATCTTGAAGACCTTCTGGAATTCAGGGTCGTATATGTTGAGCAGGTAATAAAGGTAGGGCGTGCCTACGATCACCACCTTCATATCTATCGGTATCGGTTCGGGCCGCAGCGAGGATACGGGGATGTAGCCGAGCTGTTCCCCCAGATTTTCGATCGAAAGCTCGCGGTAGCGCAGGACGCGCTTTAAGACATCCCAGGACATAAACTGACGCAGGAGCTCGTCGGCGTCGAGCAGCAGGAAGCCGCCGTTGGCCCGGTGCATCGCGCCGGGAGTGATGCGGCGAAAGTCTGTATAAAGGTTTCCCTGCCGGTTCTCGTAATCGACCTTGCCGACAAGGTTGTAGTAAATGGGATTCGTCTCGCAGACGACGGGAGCGCCGTCGCGGGGATTGTTGGAGACGAAGGCGTTCACCTCATAGCGCGAAAAATCGATCTCGGCGGCGTCGTCGCGGACGGCGGCCAGGAAGACATTGAAATTCGCAATGAGATCCTCCGTGAGGTCGTCAAGCCACCTTGAGAGCTTCTCGTTAGGCATGTGCTTGGCGCGCAGCTCGGTGAGGATCGGCGCGATCGCCACCCGGCATATCTGACTCTCCAGCTCCTTGATTTTCTCTTTGAGTTCTTTCTCGCGTTCACGGATGAGACGCAGCTTCTCCAGCGTCTTCTGGGATATCTCTTCGGAGACCTTATGCAAAGTCTCCTGCTGCTCCTCGGAGAGCTTCTCAAACTCCTCCTGCTGCATTTCGCGGCGAACGAGCTGTTTTTCTCCCTCTTCGTCCTTATCGCCGGCCTCGTTCTGCCCCTCATCACGCGGAGGCTGCGACAGCGGCGGCGCCATGATCAACGGCAGGTTCACAAAGCCCTGCGGCGTGCGCTTGATCGCAAAATCTTTCGACTCGGCCCACTTCCGCAGCTCCTCCATGATCGCGTTGACCTCGTCCTGGAAGGACTTCACTAGCTGCGCCTTATTGTCCTCAAATTCGTTGTTGTCAAAGGCCTTGGAGAGCGCCGTCTTGAGATCCTCGATCGCATCCTCGGCATCCTTCGCGAGCTCGCGCCCCTTGCCGGCGGGCAGACTGATCGCAAGAGGCAGGCTGGGATCGTCAAAGTTATATACATAGACCCAGTCGTCGGGGGCGGGCATATCGGCGGCGGCGCGCCTAAGTTCCTCCATCGCGTAGGTAGTGCGGCCGCAGCCGGGCTCGCCGACCATGAATATATTATATCCCTTGCTCTGCACCGAAAGGCCAAAGCCCACGGAGCGCACGGCGCGATCCTGACCCACCAGCCCCGCAAGCTTATCCAGCCCCTTCGTCGTTTTAAAGCCAAGTGCCTCAAGGTCTGCCGCGCGGCGCAGTCTATCGGCGGGAAGTCGTTTATCTTTTATGAGAGACATTAAGCTCCTCCTGATCATTTTCGATTTTAAAGTTTTTAAGAAATTACTGCCCGCGCCCGGCTATTGGCCGTAACGCGCGTGGCAGACACCACAACATGCCTAATCTATAACAAATGTTAATATTAGTCAAAGGGAAATTTTATCATTACGCCTTAATTGCAGTAAAGTTATTGATATCTTTACGGAAAAGCGAGTATAGTAAAGAAAAATAAAGGAGAACAACCAAAGCTGCCCTCCTTTTCGATCTCGATTTCTTTTATAAAATAACTGATATAATATAAAGAAATACTGCTGAAGTTAGATTTTTTCTACGTCGGAAGCCTGGGGGCCCTTGCTGCCCTGAGTGATCTCGAAGCTCACTTTCTGACCTTCATCAAGTGTTTTGAAACCATCGCCCTGGATAGCGCTGAAGTGGACAAATACATCGTTGCCTTCGTCAGTTGTGATGAATCCATAACCCTTCGTTGCGTTAAACCATTTTACTGTGCCGTTGCTTTTCAAGGTGTTGCCTCCCAACAGGAAATATTTATAGCATCAGCTTGCGCCGACTTTCATACCTTATACTTTAATGCACAGCTTGTCAAGGTCATTTACTTAATTTTCAGCTTATTTAGCTATTTTTCATAAATCTAAGTAATATATCTGAGCCAGCAAAATATCATAACAATAATAATATCAAGCAAGCGGGACAAAGTCATAAAATGGGCGATTTGCTCTTTGGTGAAAAATGCTTAGAAAAAAAATCTCACAAAACAATCAAGAAACCTATTGTTTGATGTTAGTTGATGTATTATAATATCTCAGCAACATCAGTATTGGTTAAATTTAGTTTTCCCGGGAGGGACGAAATAACTATGGACATGAATAAACTTACACAGAAATCACAGGAAGCCTTCTACGAGGCGCAAAACATTGCCGTACGCCACGGACATCAGGAGGTGGGCGCCGAAAACTTGGCGCTCGCGCTGCTGCGGCAGGAGAACGGGCTTATCCCGCGTCTTTTCGATAAAATGAACGTCCCGGTGGAGAGTCTGGCGGGCGCCGTCGAAAACGAGCTTAGCAAGAAACCGCGCGTATCCGGCGCTGGGCAGGAGACGGGCAAAATCTACGTCTCACAGCGTCTCTCGAAGATCATCCTCAGGGCGGAGGACGAGGCAAAAGGTTTGAAGGACGAATATATCTCCGTCGAGCACCTGTTTCTCGCGATGCTTTACGAGACTAAGGGCGCGCCGCTCGGCCGGATATTCGATACCTTCGGCATCACTCCGGAAAAGTTCCTTAAGACACTCTCTGAAGTGCGCGGCAATCAGCGAGTCACGAGCGACAACCCCGAGGATACCTATGACGCTCTGGAGAAATACGGGCGCGACCTCGTAAAGGCCGCACGCGAGAACAAGCTTGACCCGGTCATCGGACGAGACGAGGAGATACGCCGCACCATCCGCATCCTAAGCCGCAAGACGAAGAACAACCCCGTCCTGATCGGCGAACCCGGCGTCGGCAAAACGGCCATCGCCGAAGGGCTCGCGATCCGCGTCATGCGCGGCGACGTGCCGGAAAATCTCAAAGACCGCATCATCTTCGCGCTCGACATGGGCTCCCTCATCGCCGGCGCCAAATTCCGCGGCGAATTCGAGGAACGGCTGAAAGCCGTCCTTGACGAGGTCAAGAAGAGTGAGGGGCGCATCATCCTCTTCATCGACGAGCTGCACACCATCGTCGGTGCGGGCAAGACGGACGGCGCGCTCGACGCCGGCAACATGCTGAAGCCTCTGCTGGCGCGCGGCGAGCTGCACTGCATCGGCGCGACGACGCTGGAAGAATACCGCCAGTATATCGAAAAGGACGCCGCCCTTGAGAGGCGTTTCCAGCCCGTTATGGTGGACCCGCCCAGCGTGGAGGATACAATATCCATCCTGCGCGGCCTCAAAGAGCGTTTCCAAGTGCACCACGGCGTAAGGATTCAGGACAGCGCGCTCGTCGCGGCTGCGACGCTCTCAAACCGCTACATCTCCGACAGGTTTCTCCCCGACAAAGCCATCGACCTCATAGACGAAGCCTGCGCGATGATACGCACGGACATCGATTCCCTGCCGACAGACCTTGACTCGGTAAATCGCCGCGTGATGCAGCTGGAGATCGAGGAGGCGGCGCTGAAGCTGGAAAAGGACAAGGGCAGCAAGGAGCGCCTAGAGAGCATCCAGAAGGAGCTCGCGGACGCCAAGGAGCAAGCCAACACCCTGCGGGCGCAGTACGAGGTCGAAAAAGAGAACATCGTCAAGATACGCTCGATGCGCGAGGAGATCGAAAAGGTGCGCCATCAGATAGACGAGGCGGAGCGCAATTACGACCTCAACCTCGCCGCTCAGCTCCGCTACGGCACGCTTAATAAGCTTGAGGCCGACCTCAAGGTCGAGGAAGAGAACCTCAGCGGCATTGAAAACGGCGGACCGAAGCTGCTGCGTGAAGAGGTCACCGAAGAGGAGATCGCGGAGATCGTCGCCAAATGGACCGGCATCCCCGTCACCCGCCTCATGGAGGGCGAACGCGAAAAGCTGCTGCATTTAGACGCGGTGCTGCACGAGCGCGTCGTCGGGCAAGACGAGGCCGTCAGCCTCGTCGCGGACGCCGTGCTGCGCGCGCGCTCCGGCATCAAGGACCCCAAGCGCCCAATCGGCTCCTTCATCTTCCTCGGCCCCACCGGCGTCGGCAAGACGGAGCTGGCAAGGGCCCTCGCCGAGTCGCTCTTCGATTCCGAGGACAACATCGTACGCATCGACATGTCCGAATATATGGAAAAGCATTCCGTCTCCCGCCTTGTGGGAGCGCCTCCGGGATATATCGGCTACGAGGAGGGCGGGCAGCTCACCGAGGCGGTACGCCGCCATCCCTACTCCGTCGTGCTCTTTGACGAGATTGAAAAGGCGCACCCCGAAGTCTTCAACATCATGCTGCAGATACTTGACGACGGGCGCGTGACGGACAGCCACGGACGCACGGTGAATTTCAAAAACTGCGTCATCATCATGACTAGCAACATCGGCGCCCAGATTCTGATCGACGCGATGGACGGCGAGGGAGAGCTCTCCGAGGGCGCCGTGGAAGAGGTCATGGGGCTCATGCGCGCTAAATTCCGCCCCGAGTTCCTCAACCGCGTCGACGAGATGATTTGCTTCAAGCCGCTGACGCTGAAGGACATCCGCCAGATCGTGCGCCTCATCCTAAGACAGCTCGAACTGAGGCTGCATGACCGCAATATCAGCCTGGAGCTGACAGACGGGGCGCTGGATGTCTGCGCGAAGAACGGCTACGACCCGATTTACGGCGCGCGTCCGCTCAAACGCTACATCCAGAAGGCTCTCGAGACGCGCATCGCGCGGGCCATCATCGCAGGAGAGATCAGCGACGGCGGCACCATCCGCGTGGAGGAGAAAGAGGGGACTCTCGACATGCGGTTTGAGAACCATAGTGCCGGTTAATACAAAAGCCGGAGTTTCGCAAAATGATAAACCGGGTGTAAAAAACCCGGTTTTTATTTATAATACTGACGGACTACCAACAAGGAGGAAGTTTTATGGCTGAAAAGATGGAATTCCAAAGTGAGGCTAAACAGGTGCTGGAGTTGATGATCAACTCCGTCTATTCCAACCCGAATATCTTCGTGCGCGAACTGATTTCTAACGCGTCGGACGCGATAGACAAGCTGCGCATCGAAAGCCTCAGCCGCCCGGAGCTTGTGGAATACGCGAAAAACGGACGCATCGATATCACGATAGATAAAAAGGCGGGGACGCTTACCTTCGCCGATAACGGCATCGGCATGGACCGCGACGATCTCATCTCCTACCTCGGCACGATCGCGCGCAGCGGCACGGGCGAGTTCATCCGCGCGATGCAGGAGGCCAAGAACGGCGCCGACGGCGACCTTATCGGGCAGTTCGGCGTCGGCTTTTACTCAAGCTTCATCGCCGCCGACAAAGTCACCGTCGAAACGATGAAGGCGGGCGACAGCGAAAGCTGGCGCTGGGAATCCTCCGGCGACGGCTCCTACACGATAGACAGGGGCAGCCGCACGACGCACGGAAGCGCCGTTACGCTCCGCATAAAACAGGACGAGAGGGCTGGCGACGACCGCGATATTGCGAAGGATTACCTCTCCGAATGGACGCTGCGCGGCATCATCAAGGAATATTCCGATTTCGTCACCTATCCCATTTATCTGACCGACGCGGAAAAGAAGCAGAAGGATGACGAAAAAGAAGAACCAGTAAATTCGATGAAGGCCCTCTGGACCCGCCCGCAGAAGGAGATCAGCGACGAGGAGTTCAACGACTTCTACCGCCACATCTCGCATGACTGGGAAAACCCGTTGGAGCGCGTCTATTATAAGGCCGAGGGCGCGAGCGAATTTCGCGCACTGCTCTTCATCCCCTCGCGCCCGCCGATGGATCTCTTCTATCAGGACGGCAAGCACGGCGTGCAGCTCTACATCCGCCGCGTCTTCATCATGAACGACTGCAAAGAGCTCATCCCCGAATATATGCGCTTCATCAAGGGAGTCGTCGACTCCGAGGACCTCTCGCTGAACGTCTCGCGCGAAATGCTCCAGCAAGACCGCCAGACGGCGCAGATCAAAAACAGCCTCGTGAAGAAGCTCTTAGACACCCTGCACAAGATGCAGAAAGATCAGCCCGACAGCTACAGCAAGTTCTGGCAAACCTTCGGCGTCGTCCTTAAAGAGGGCATCATCTCCGACCTGCGCCACCGCGAGGAGATCATGAAGCTCTGCCTCTTCGACGTATCGGAGGGCGACCGGACGACGCTTGAGGATTACCTCATCAATATGCCGGCGGGACAGGACAAGATCTATTACCTCACCGGCTCTACGCTTAAGAACCTGAAAAATTCGCCGAAACTCGAAACCTTCAAAAAGAAGGGCATCAAGGTGCTGCTCCTCGGCGATCCGGTGGACGAAATATGGGTGAACCACGCGCGCAAATTCGACAAATATGACTTCGTCTCCGCCGCCGCGGAGGACCTCATGCTGCCAGAGGGCGAGAAGGAAGAAAAGAAAGACACCGCGATCGAAAAGAGCGGCCTCGTAAGAAAGCTCAAAGATGCCCTGGGTTCGCTCGTGGAGGACGTCAAGCTCTCAGACCGCCTCGTCGACTCGCCGGTCTGCTTCGTGCAGAAGGGCGAGGAGATTTCGCCGCAGATGAGAAACTTCTTCAAGTCCATGGGGCAGGAGGTGCCGGAGGAAAAGCGTGTCATGGAGATCAACCCCGACAACGCCCTCATCAAGAAGATCGCCGCCGAATCAGAGAAAGACGACTTCAACGCCGAGGACTGGTCGAATGTGCTGATGGGCCTCGCCGCGATCGCCGACGGCGAACCGGTCGCGGACGGGCAGAAGTTCACGAACCTCGTCAGCAGGCTGCTGGAGAAATAACCCCCTTCGAAGCCGGCGTCCGGCGGTAAAAAACCGGACGGCAGGACAGGAGTCAGAAATATCCGCCCCAACGACAGACGCTCCCCCGCCCTTGCCGGTACGGGGGAGCTGTTATCTTATCTCCATCGAACGACGTCCGGCGTCTAAGATGTCCGTCCTCACCTCGGCCCGGAAAAAGCGCACCAGCCCTTCGGAGAGGGAATCACAGACATTCTGCGCCGTCTCCGGCGGCAGTTCGCCCAGTATTTCGGAGACAAAAAAGATATTTTTGCTCTCCGGCGTGATGATTGCGTGACGGGACTGCTTCCAGACAAAGTGTCTTGTGATAATGACGCCGCCGTCGGCGTAACTGACCTCGCCTGCGGGCACCGCAACGCTCTCGCCGCCGTCCAGCGCCGCAAAGGTATCGCCGGGGCGGGAAAGGCGCAGGGCCAGCCCCTCGCGCAGCGCGTCGATGTCAAAGCCTCCCGCGGGTACCAGATGGCGGAGCGACACCGCGTTATAAAAATCGACAAAGGGGTGGATGGTCAAGGGCCTTCCACCCTTTCCTGCGCGTCGCGTCAGCGCCTCGATCGAACATGGAAAATCCTTCCGCGGCGCCCCCGCCTTTTTCATGCGCTCCCCCCATGGCTTGATATTAGGGTGAGACTGCGGGTTTCCATAGGCGGACGCCGCCGCGGCGGCCATCGCCCAGGCCTCGCCAAGGTCTGCCGCCACAGGTCCCCTATCCTCCGGAAGATGCAGCCCGTAGGCGGCCGCGGCGACGAGCCGCAT
>CAKSWL010000042.1 GCA_934511335.1 uncultured Cloacibacillus sp.
TACGCACGACTAACTTTATAACTGAGGGCTTGCCAATGCTCGACGCACCTTAGTGCGCCTCCGCTTGGCAAGCCCTCGGTTATTTCGTTATTCGCACGTCTAAACGCCGATTTACTTTGGGTAAAGGACAAATCGGCGTCGGTCAGCTAACCGGCGATATACCCTTTGGCGACCAGCACCGCGCGGGAGTATTCGTCCTCGGGGCGGAAGCCTTTGCCCAGCAGCTCGCGGATGTAGGTGCCGTTGTAGGTGAAGCTGAAGACGAGCTGTGCGAGAAAAAGCGTCAGCATGCTGGCCGCGAACATTATCACGGCCCATTTCGCGTCTCCCCGGCAAATGGGGACGAGGAAGCCGAAAAAGAAGACCGTCCAGCTGAACCCTACCTTTGCCGTGCGTACCTGCCCGTCGTCGGCGACAAGTCTTACCATCATATCCTAATTCCTCCGTATCTGTTTCATTTTTATCATACACGGCGTTATGATTTACCGTCGTCTTGCCTATTTGCACTATAAATATTAACACGTAACTTCATAAGAGGAGTATAATAAATCAACGATATCAAAGATTTGGGAAGGGGAAATTTTGCATGGCGTTATGGATAGTACTGGGAATAGCCGCCCTTGTCGTGATATGGGTCATTGCTACGTACAACGGACTTGTCAGGCTGAGGAATATGGCGCAGGAGGCTTGGAGCGGCATCGACGTCCAGCTCAAGCGGCGCTTCGACCTGATACCGAATCTTGTGGAGACCGTTAAGGGTTATGCGGGGCACGAAAAGGGTACGCTGGACAGCGTTATCCGCGCGCGGGCGGCGGTGGTAAGCGCAGGCGGCGACGCCGAGCAGAGGATCAAGGCGGAAAATATGCTGACTTCGACGCTGCGTTCGCTCTTTGCCGTCGCCGAGGCCTATCCGGATCTCAAGGCGAATACAAATTTCCTTCAGCTTCAGGGAGAGCTGAGCAAGATCGAAGACGAGATCCAGATGTCGCGCCGCTATTACAACGGTTCCGCGCGCAACCTCAACAATGCCGTGCAGCAGTTTCCCGGTGTGCTGATCGCCGGTCCGCTGGGATTTTCCACGCTGCCCTATTATGAGGCGGACGAATCGGAGCGGGCGGTCCCAAAGGTTTCATTTTAACCGCGGCGGCATAACCGGTTTTTTATATCGAGGAGGAGGCAAATGAAAAAGACAAATACCTGTTTGCTGCTCATGCTTTGTCTCTTTATCTTCTCCGCCCTCCCTGCGGCGGCTGTCGAGAGCATTGAAAATTTCCGCAGTACGATCACGATCCGTGAAGACAGCTCCCTTGAAGTAAAGGAAAAGCTGCTGATAAATGTAGAAAATAAGAGCATCAAGCGCGGCATCATCCGCAGTTTCCCCATAAGCTATCGGGACAGGGAGGGGCGCTCTTTCAACGTCGGGTTCGATATAGATTCCGTAAAGCTTGACGGCGAGGATATTCATTATGAGGTGTCATACAAGGGCGACTACGCATATGTGCGGATAGGCGACCCTAATTCGATGATACCGCAGGGCCTCCATACCTTTACGATTAAATATATAACGACGCGCCAGGTGGGGTTCTTTGAGGAGTATGACGAGCTTTACTGGAACGTCACCGGCAACGCCTGGTCCTGGCCGATAATGGAGGCCTCCTGCATCGTCTTGATGCCGCAAAAATATGCGAAGGAGCCCTTCCGCTCGATAGAATGGTACGTCGGGGCCTACGGGGAGCGCGGCCGCAAAGAGGACGCGAGGCTCGCCGACAAAAATATGGTCGTCACGACGCGTCCCCTTTTGTCCGGCGAGGGCCTTACCGTAGTCTATACGTGGAAGAAGGGGCTTGTTTCGCCGCCTCCGTCGCCCTTCGGCGACGAGCGCACGCAGGGCTGGATCGCCTTGGCGACTTTCATCCTCTCCGGCGCATGGTTCGTTTTTGTACTCGCAAGGCGGGGCGGAAAGGGGACGGCGCCGACGGTGATCCCTCGTTTCTATCCCCCGAAGGATTCCTCTCCAGCCTTTGTCCGCTATATAAAAGAGATGAAGACCGACCGCGTATCGATGACGGCGAACATCATCGGACTGGCGGTGAAGGGAGCGCTCAAGATAAAGGAGAGCGAAGAGCCGCCGTCGTTCCTTGGGCGTAAACACAGCACCTTCACGCTTTTGAAGAGGGATGGCGGCGTGGAGCTGACGCAGGATGAAGAGTCGATGATGATGCGGCTCTTCCCCGGAAACCGCAGGAGCATAACGCTTGGGCAGAAAAACGCCGAAGAACTCTCCGCCGCGAACGGCGCCATGCGGCGCAGCGTCTCCGTACTTGGCCGCGGGCTGGTTTCAAAAAATACCGGCCTCTGTCTCACCGGCGCGCTGATTTTTATCGCGGGGCTGGCGTCGACGCTGCCCTTTACCGGCGACAGCCTTAAAACGACGGCGGCCTCCGGTGTATTTGGCGGCGCCGTGATAATGATCGCCCTTTTCAGAAATGTATCTCCGGACGCTTCCTTCTTCGCGAGAATGAAGGAGGTAGCCATCACGCTGTTTTTCTCCGTCGCCGCGGCCATCGCCGCCTATATGCTGTTTGGAGAGGAGCATACGGTCCTCCTGATAATCCTGCCCTTTATCGCGGCGGCGACGGCGACGGCGCTCATACGGCCCTTTGTCACCAGCCGCACGGAGGAGGGAGAGCGGCTCAGCAGCGAAGTCGAGGGGCTCTATCTTTATATAACCGTCGCGGAGAAGGACCGCCTGGAGATGCTGGGAGCGCCTGACGAAACTCCGGAGCTGTTCGAGCGCCTCCTGCCCTATGCCATGGCGCTTGGGGCGGCTAAGACCTGGGGCGACCGCTTTGCGAAGGTGCTTGAGAAGGCGCAGTACAGGCCGCGCTGGTATGCCGGACCCTCTCCCTATATTTTCATGGACTCCGGCGGTTTAGGTTCTTTCTCCGACGCGCTCGGCTCCAGCATGGCCTCCGGTATGAAGCCCGAAGTGGCCCCCAGCTCGTTCTCCGGGGCCGACGGCGGCGGTTTTTCCGGCGGCGGGGGCGGGGGCGGCGGCGGCTCCGGCTGGTAAGATCGGCGCTGACAAGCGCCGTATGCGTCATGAGCCGGCCCCTGAGCGTCACGCAGCAGAGGCGTCCCATGCCGCGGCAATCTGGATGATTTGAAAATATTCCCCGCCTAACGGCGGGGAATATTGCATTTTGGCCGGTATATGCCGCGCTCTTCCGTTTCAAAAGATGGGGAGCCGCCGATCATGCGCGCCATTCGCCTTACGGGCAGCCCCAGACCGCCGCGCAAGGCGTATCGATATAGGCCTTGCGCGGCGATTTAATGCTGTCAGTTCAGCGCCCGGCGCGTCTGATAGACAAACCAGCCGATCCGCACGAAATCATAGATTTGGGCTCTCCGGCCGTGATCAGCGTTTCCATAGCTTTATGCAGGCAGAGCGCGCGAAAAGGCCCCGGGAGGGTGTAGTGCCGGTCGCCGGGGCTCTGTTCAGCGCAAAGATGGGGTGCAGGATCATCTCGATGTTTTGGGCCGTCCTGGAGAAGATAATTCTTTGAGCGCTTCGATGGTATAGCCTATCTCTTCCTCGGTGTTGAAGTATCCGGGGGAGAGGCGCAGCGCGCCTTCGGGGAAGGTGCCCAGCGTGCGGTGGGCCAGCGGCGAGCAGTGAAGGCCGGGGCGGCTCTCAATGCCGTATCTGTCGCTTAGGTCGCGCGCAAGCGTGCCGTTGTCCATCCCGTCGATGTTGAAGGCGTAGACGGGAAGTCTTGGAGCGCCGTCGTCTGTCGTGCCGAGGAGGCGCATCCCCTTTATCGAAAGCAGCCCCTCGCAGAGGCGTCTGCCAAGTTGTTCTTCCCTCGCGGCGATCTGTTCTACGCCGGTGTTTTCTAGCCACGCCAGCGCCGCGTCCAGTCCCGCTATTCCCGGAAGGTTCGGCGTGCCGGCCTCAAATTTGTCGGGCATGACGGGAGGCTGTGTCTCTTCGTGTGAGAGGCTTCCCGTGCCGCCTTCTATGAAGGGCGCGCATTTTTCGGCAAACTCAGGGTCCCAGACGATACCGCCGGTTCCCTGTGGTCCAAATAGTCCCTTGTGTCCCGTGAAGCAGAGGGCGGCCAGGGCCAGTTCCTGAACGTTCACGGGCAGGACGCCCCCCGTTTGGGCGCAGTCCACGACGAGCGGCGTGCCGCGGCGGGCGCAGATCTCGGCGGCCTTTTCAAGGGGCTGTACCGAGCCGCATACATTGCTGCAGTGCGTCATAACGACGAGGTCCGTCTTTTCAAGCAGCGCCTCAGAGAGGGCCTTGAGCGGCAGATAACCGCGCATCGTACATTGCAGGATGTCTACAAGAACGCCGCGGTCTTGCAATTCGCGCAGGGGACGCAGGACGGAGTTGTGTTCCATCGAGGTGGTGACGACGCGCATCCCCGGCTTTAAAAATCCTTTAAGGACTATGTTCAGCGAGTGCGTGACGTTGGCGGTGATGGTCACGTACTTGGGGCTGCATTTGGCGTAGCCGCCGAAAAGCTTAGCGGCGCGGGCCCGTGCCGTGAAGACGATGTCAAGGCTTTTGAGGTCGCGCTCCGAGGCGGAGCCGCGCGCGGCGTTAGCCCCCGCGTTTGTCATGAAATCAATGACGGCCTGCGGGACCACCGGCGGCTTGGGCCAGGTGGTGGCCGCGTTGTTCATGTAGATGTGTCTCATATCAGCCGAGGATCATCGGTTTGTCCGCGCCGAACACCGCCTCGGATATCTCAAACAGGTTTGAAATAGTGCCGATAGAAATCTGTTCCGTGATTCCGAAATGCTTCGTGCAGGTGCCGCAGATCAGAATCCGTACTCCCAAAGATTCCAGCTCTTTTAATGTGTCGAATGTGGATGTCTCCGGCAGCGCCATCTTTACCCCTTCGTTCATCAGGGCGATCACCGCGGGCGGCGCGGCGGCCTTTGGCAGGGTGCCCAGATAGGCCTTCATCAGCGCCTCTCCAAGTCCATCGGAGGGCGCGCCGATCTTGTCTGAGGTGAGGAGGATGGCGGTGCTCCGCGAGGTTTCTTGCGGCGCCGCTGATTTTCCGCTCTTGCTGCCGGTTATGTATATCCCCTCCGCGCCCTCCTCGCGCGAGGCGGTATATCCGCGGCTTTCAAAGAACCGGGTCACATTCCCCGCCGCGACTTCGTTGTCTACACAGACGCGGATCGCCTCCGCGCCTTTGTCCGCCTCCTCTTTTACAAGCAGGACGGGCTTGGGACATTCTTGTTTTCTTGCGTCGATTTCTCTGAGCATGATTTTTCTCCTTCTTTATTTGAAGAACCGCCGGTCATATGCGCCGCGCGGCGGCTGTATGACCAGCGGCTGGTATGGCGGCTTCTTAAGGGGCGCGCCGTATTCAGCTCTGCTTCTGCCGCTTTAGATAACCGATGAATTTCTCCACGATCTGCGGGTCCAGCCTTGTCCCAGCCTGCGCGCGCAGCTTCTCCACCACCTCGTCGTCTGTGGGGATACGGCGTCCCGGCCAGGGGCGCGTCATCTCGTTCCAGGCGTCGACGACGGCAAAGATCCTTGCCGTCAGCGGTATCGCGCTTCCGGAAAGGCCCTGAGGGAAGCCGGTGCCGTCCCAGTTCTCAGTCCAGGCATAGGGCAGCGCGGAGGCGGGACGCAGGAGTTCTATCTCTTCCATGAAATCTCTTGATTTTATCGGATATTTCCGGTACTCGCGAAGCTCCGCCGGCGTAAGCGGAGAGGTTTTCGTGCGGATGGAGAAGGGCAGCGAAAGCATGCCCATGCGGCTGAAAAGCGCCCCCATATATATATAGATAAGTTCTTCTTCCTCAAGTCCGGCCTCTTTAGCAAAATCGCGTGTCATAGCGGCGCATCTGGTGAGCGCGGCGCGGAACTTTTCGTCCCCCGGAGAGAAGGCCGTCGCGATGTCCTCAAGCGTCTTCATGCAGAGGCGTCTGCCGGCCTCCGCGAAGCGTTTGTAGACGGAGATCGTAATGTCGTCCGCCTTGTTTTTCTCTCCCTGTTTGAAGTCGAAGAAAGCCATAAAGTCGTTCAGAGTGCGCTGGACGCTCGCGATCTCGTCCCTCTTGCGGTCTATCGTGATGCCGCGCGCGTCGGCCGCCTCGTCGCGGATGGCCTCTATCTCGCGCTGCAGCCGCTTCATGCGGTTGGTCACCTGATGCTTCATAAAGATCCCGAAGAGGAGGACGACGAAGAGCGCGGCGACCGCAAGGATGAAAAACAGCATCTGCAGCTCGCGCTCGGCGCTCTTGATATCCACATTGGAGGTGATCCCCGAAATCCAGAAGGCGGGGGCGCCGGCGTGGTCGCGGACGAGTATCCGCCCCGTGATGAATGAATTCCGCGGGTCGTTGTTGAGGACGATATGCGGCAGTTCTTTGCCCCGGTCTTTATTCAGCACGGGCTCGATAGCGAATGTGAAATGAAGGTTGCTGGCGATTTTGTGGATCATTTTGGGGGAGAGGGCCATCGTCGCGATGAGGTAGCCCGCCTGCGAGCCGCCCTTGTCGGAGCGGCGTATGTGTTTGACGGCAAAGATGATCGGATTTTCTCCCTTCATGACGATGCCGCTGGTGCCGTCGTCCGGAAGGTTTTGGAAAATCGCCTCGCCTTGGTTGCTGAAGATCGCCTCGATCTCGCTCTCCGGCGTGGAGCTGTCGTCGGGGGCGCTGTAGTCGCGGGAGAATTTTATGTTAAGGTCGTTGTCGACGAATATCAGCGAGGAGACGCCTATCTCCGTGAGCACGGTGCGGTTGAGGTATATGTTCGGATAGTCGGGGTCGTGGCCCGTCATGTAGTCCCAGGCCTTGTCCGAGTAGGCCCAGTTGCCCGCTATGGCTGAAAGAGTGCGCACCTCTCCGCTCAAGGTCACGAACGTTCTCGAAAGGTCTCTGGTCATGCGTTCCCTGTCAGTCTGCTCAGCTGACGTGATCAAGAAGTTTGTGAACATCACGTCAAGTATCAGCAGTACTGACAGCAATATTGTTCCGAGAAATAATTGTGTCTTACACCTGAGCGTCATCTGCACCCCTCCGGCAAAAAATTGGATTAGCTGATTCATGTCACTATATATTGTAACAGAATTTCTTGGAAATAAGACAGAAAATAGAGTGAATGAGCTGCCGATTAATTGTGAAATCCCACAATTATAGGGTAAAATATTTAGGCGGCGCCAGTCGCTGGAAGAGAGGCCCGCAGCAGATGCGCGCAGCACGGCGGGGGGATTTTTATTGATTTGTGATAAAGCTGTTGAATATATGAGGGAGCGGGCCGCCGTTCGCGGCGGCCTTCCCGTCGTCGCTTTGGGGGTCTGCCGGGAGGCGGCTTCCGAAAGCGGCCTTTCCTTGCGCGATACGGAGATCGCCGCGCTGCGGTGCGGGCTCTGCCCCTCGCGCTACGAGCGCACGATCGGCGTCTTTGGGCTTGAAGGGCAGGCGCGGCTGCTGGAGTCCTGCGCGGCGGTCGTAGGCTGCGGCGGACTGGGGGGCTGGATCATAGAGATCCTGGCGCGCGCCGGAGTCGGAAGGCTCATCCTGGTCGACGGCGACGTTTTCGATGAGAACAACCTGAACCGGCAGCTCTACGCGACGGAGGAAAATATCGGCGAGCCGAAGGCCGCCGCCGCCGCCGCGCGGGTGGGGCGCGTCAATTCCAGCGTCATCGTGGAGTGCCATGAGATATTCATCAACGAATCAAACGGCTTAAATATTATCTCTCCCGCGGGGGTCGTGCTTGACGCGCTGGATAATAACGTCGGACGCCGCGAGGTGTTCGGCCTTTGCCGGAGGCTGGGCATTCCCTTCGTTCACGGGGCGGTGGCCGGGTTTTTCGGACAGGCGGCGGTGCTGCGCCCGCAGGACCGCCCGCTGTGGGAGATCGCCGATGCTCCCGACCGGGGCATAGAGCTCACGACGGGCAACCCCCCTTTTATACCTCCTTTGATCGCCTCGGTGCAGGCGGCGGAGGCGCTGAAAATTCTCGCGGGGCTTGAGGGACAGCTGGAGCACGCGCTGCTCTGGTTCGACCTTGGACGCGGCGATATGCAGAGGCTGAGATTGAAATGAATAAAAAGACAAAGACAAAAATCATCCTTGACGCGCATTTTGACATGCTGCTCGATGTGCTGGCGCTGCGCAAAAGCGGCGGACATGCCGTCCTTGAACGGCGCTTTTTACCGGGGTTTCGCGCCGCAGGGGTGAACGCGGTGGTCTGTTCGATATTTATCCTCGATGAGCTGGTGCCCGAGGGGGCGCTGCGGAACGCTTTGGATCAGATAGCGGCGCTGCGGGCCGATCTTGAGGAATCCCCATCTTTTTCCCTCTGCCGCAGCGCCGGCGAATGCCGCGCGGCGGCGGAAGCGGGGAAGGTCGCCCTTTTCCTCTCCCTCGAGGGGGCGGAGCCGCTGGGGCGCGATATCCTGCTGCTGCGCATATTTTATGAGCTTGGCGTGCGGCTGCTGGGATTGGCGTGGTCACGGCGGAATTACGCCTGCGACGGCGTCTCTTTTGAGGCCGCAGCCCCCGCCTCGCAGTCGGGTTCACTGACGGATTTCGGGCGCGAGCTGGTGAACGAAGCCTGCCGCCTCGGGATGGTGATCGATGTGAGCCATCTGAACGACGCCGGTTTCCGAGAGGTCGCTCATATTCTGAAGGTCCCCTTCATCGCTTCGCACTCAAACTGCCGCGCGCTGGCCTCCTCCCCAAGGAATTTGGCCGACTGGCAGCTGACGGCGCTCGCTGAGGCGGGAGGCGTCGCCGGCATGAACGCCTACGGCCCTTTTGCGGCGGACGGGCGTTCCGCGAGGACCCCCGCGGCGCTGCTTGCGCACCTTGATCATCTCGTCAGCCGCTGCGGCGCAAAACACGCCGGTCTGGGGCTCGACCTCTGCGCCTGCCTCTTGTCTGTCAACGCCGGCTATACGGAGGCCGGCGATACTGATTTGTTTAAAGACCACGCCGACGCCGGCGAGAGGTTTATCAAAGCCATCCGCGAGAGGTATGATGAGAAGGAGGCGGACGGTTTTCTGGGAGAAAACTTTATGCGCGTCTTTGAGAGGGTGATGGGCAGCTGATGGAGAGATATAGCTATCCTATCTTCGTTTACGAGGAGCGTTCCGGCGGCGTCCCGGTGTGGATCGGGAATTTCCCCGGACTCAACGGCTGCTGGGTCGAGGGTGTTTCAAAAGAAGAGGTGCTGGCGCGGGCGCCCTTCGTCCTTCACGAATTCTCCGCGGCCTGCCGAGCGTTAGAATGGCGGCTTCCGGAGCCCCCCGCCCTCTTTGAATTTGAAGGGGCGGGCGCGGGAGAGGTCTTTCTCATAGAAGAATCTGTGCCGGAAGACGGGGAACGGTAGTTTGGAATCCGCGATACGCGATAAAAAAAATCTTTTGAAGTTTGTCGTCCCCTCTCTGCTGGGGATCTGGGTATTTCTCGTTCCTTTCCCGCTGCACGGGGAGATAAACACTCTGATCGGACACGTAAAAGAATTTATGATGGCGTCGATCGTGGGCTGGCAGCCGCACATCGTCTCCGCGGTATCGCTTACGGCGGCGCTTCTGGCCGTGATCGCCAAATTTGCCCGGCCCCGGTGGATAATGGAGGATCATATCCTTCATGAAAATCTTGTCGGAGGCCCTCTCTGGTTTATGGCGCGTATCTGCGCTCTGCCGATTGCGCTCTTCGTGCTTTTTGGCTCGCAGTATTATCTGGGGACTGGCGGACCGCTGGGGGTGTTTGCGGCAAAGGCTTCGTTCATTGTCAATAACCTGGCCCCGCGCCTCATCATGCTGGCCGTCGTTCTGGGAATATGGGCGCCGCTGATCATGGACTTCGGCCTCGTGCAGTTCATCTCCGTCTACGCGAGCCCGGTCATGCGCCCGCTCTTCCGTGTGCCGGGACGCGCGGCGATCGACTGCGTCGCTTCGTGGCTGGGAAGCAGTTCGATGGCGGTCGTCTTTACGGCGAAGATGTACGACGCCGGCTTTTACACGGACCGGGAGGCGGCGGTGATCGTTTGTGGCTTTTCCCTCGCGGGAATCTATAACATTTACGCGATCGCCGAGCTGTTCTACATGGAATACGCGATGCCGCAGATATTGTTCGTCGTCTATTGCACAATGATCCTGCTCGCCGCGGTGATGCCGCGGATATGGCCGTTGTCGTCGATACCGGACGACTATTATAAGGGGCGCGATAACTACCACGAGCAGTCCGCGGGCGAGCGTCACGGACATTCGATGTTCGGCTGGGCGCTGCTGCGCGGAACGGCGCGCGCGCGCTGCATGAATGCGAAGCGTTATCTGCGCGAAAGCCTCGCGATCATCTACACGCTGCTTCTGAGCACCGTGCCGCTGATGATCACCTTCGGCACTCTCCTCGTGATCGTCGCCGAGACGACGAGCATCGTGGAGATTCTGGCCGTACCCGCGGCGACGGCGCTGGAGGCGCTGGGCGCGCTGGAAGCGCGGATCATCGCCTCGGCCACGGTCTTTTCCTTTGTCGACCAGTTCCTCGCCGTTACCTACGGCAGGCTCCTGCTCACCGAACAGGCCCGCTTTATCTGTATCTGCCTCTCAGTGACGGGGCTGATAAACCTGACGGAGGTCGGACTGCACGTGTGGCACTCAAATATTCCCCTGCGCCTCTGGCAGATGACGGCGGTCTATGTGATGAGGATCATCCTGTCGATGTTCATTGTGATTCCCGCCGCGAAGATCTTTTTTCCCTAATAGGCATGGCGGCGGCCTTTTGCGGCGTGAAGAAGCAGGGCGACAGCATTTACTTTAGTGATATGCGAAGAAAAACCAAAAAGCGAGGTAAATTCAAAATCAAAGACGAGCCCTATACAGGCGTTGCTTGATGTTTTTACCCGCCTCTGGAAAGTAAATGCTGTTGCCCTGCATGAAGAGGCCTTGCTGCTCGACGCCCGCCTCAGGACTTTTTTATATCGGCCTTCGTGCCGTTTGTGATTCGCAGCAGCTCGTCAGGCGAGATGGGGAAAAAGGCGTGATCGGTGCCGGCCGCGGCCCACACCGCCTGATAGAGAAAAAGGTCATCGTCAAGCAGCGTCGGCGGCTGCTGGGGGTAGCCCACGGGCGGCACTCCTCCTGGGCGGAACCCGGACCAGGCAGCGCAGGCTTCGCCGTCGGCGAACGATACGTGCGACGCCCCGAGAAGTCTCTTTATCTTCTTCGTATCCACGCGGTTGACGCCCGACATCAGCGCGAGCGCGAAGCTCTTTCCGTGGTTCACGCGCAGCAGTATGCTCTTTAAAATCTCCTCTTCAGGCGCTCCGACCGCGGCGGAGGCGTCGGTAACGGTGAATATGGTGGCCTCTGTTTCCTTTATCTGTGACGTGCAGCCGTTCTCGCGCAGAAATTTCCTCACGGCTTCTATCGGATTGAATCCCTCATCTGGCATTGGCGCTTCCTCCTTCTCTCTTTTTTCCGGCGGCGAGTTTTTTCATCAGCGGGGGGCGTTCCAGCGCCTCCGCGAAGAAAGAGGCCCCGCCGGCCCGGCCTGTGTTGTCCGTGGCGTTGTAGACCTCAATGTTTTCCAGCACCGAACGCACATACTCGCGCGTCTGCGGATACGGGATCTCCTCTATCCATTCCACCCAGTCTCTGGCGGCGGGATCCCATCGCGATACCGACGCCGCGCCCGCGTTGTAGGCCGCGAGGGCCGGCGGGAGCTTGCCGGAAAATTTTGCCTTCAGATGGGCCAAATGCGCCGCCCCCAACATGATGTTGTGCGTCGGCTCGTATGGAGACAGCTCCATGTCTTTAAGGCGGGCGGCCGTCTCGCGCGCCGTGAGGGGCATCAGCTGCATGAGCCCCACCGCCCCGGAGCGGCTTACAGCCCGTTCGTTGAATTTACTCTCTTGTCTTATCAGTCCGAACAGGATGTTCTTGGCGACTCCTGTCTTTGCCGAAGCCCTCTCTACCTCGCCGTCCCAGCGCCGCAGATATGCGGCTTTCGCGCAGGCCGAACGCACGGCGCGGGTGAGGATCGGGTACTTTCCCTCATAGGCCAGCACGAGGCTGTAAAAATCAAGCGGGCTGCGCAGCGCGAGCAGCGAGGCGGCAAGCGCGGCCTCCTCGTTTCTGCCGAGCTGCTCAAGGGCGCGTATCTTCCAGTAGGAGACGCGCGCCGGTCGCAGTTCAAAGGGGGCGATGAGCGGATTTTTCGACCAGTGTCCCAGGGCCGCCGCGGCATCGCCCCGCTTCCATTCCGCCCAGCCGTCGCGCCAGTCGCTCGCGGCCTCGCGGTGAACGGCGTCGGAGATGGGTAGGAGGCAGGTCAAAAAGGCGCAGATAACGGCCGCGCGGAATGCG
>CAKSWL010000043.1 GCA_934511335.1 uncultured Cloacibacillus sp.
GTGGAGGAGGGCCACGCCCAGGAATTCGAGGTCAAGGCGAACGAAGGATACCTGATCAAGAGCCTGACGCTCGACGGCGCCGCGGTGGCGGAGGCCGCCGGGCTGGGGGCATATATGCTGAAGCTTGAAAACGTCACGGCGGCGCACAAGATAGCGGCGGAATTCAAACTCGCGCCGCTGCCGACATTCGTCATCACCGCCTCGGCCGGCGAAAACGGGACGATCTCGCCCTCCGGCGAAGTGACCGTCGAGCAGGGAGCAAAACAGAAATTTGAGATAAAGGGCAACGACGGTTACGTGATCGACAAACTGACCGTCGACGGCAAAGAGGTCGAAGAGGCCTCAGACAAGGATATCTACTCCCTGTCATTTGAAAACGTCACGGCGGCCCATACAGTTTCGGCCACCTTCAAGCGCGCCCATTCGGGCGGCGGCAGCGGCGGCTGCAGCGCCGGCGTCGGCGCGCTCGCGCTGCTTGCGCTCGCGCCCTTGGCGCTGCGCAGGAAGAGGTAAAAAAGCCATGCAAAGCCCCGGCCGCGGCGCGCCCCGGGCGGCAGGCGCGGCCGGGATCTCCGAAGGCGGCGTGAGCAAAAGCAACAAAGCGCAGCCGTCCCATCATGGCGGGCGAGCCGCCGGCGCAGCGGCAAAACGAGGAGCGCCCCGCGCGGGGCGCAAAAAACAACCATATTACCATATTAAGGAGGTTACAGTTGTGAAAATAAGGAAGCATTTGTCATTGATTTTGACAGCGGCCACGCTCTTCGCATTCAGCTTCGCGGGAACGGCGAACGCCATAAACGTCTGGGACGGCACTGTGGGCACTGTCCCCCAGGCGGTAAACGGCGTCATCACGATAACCACCGGCGCGCAGCTCGCCGCCTTCAGAAACGCCGTCAACAACGGCAATGACTACGCTAATTATACTATCCGTTTGGGCGACGACATCAACCTTAACAACAATGAATGGGAGCCTATCGGGCGCTTCAATGCCTACGGACACACGAACAATCGTGCATTCAAAGGCATCTTCGACGGCGCCGGGTACAGCATCACGGGGCTGAATGTACGTAATACAAAGGATAACTTCAATGTTCGCGGCGAGACGGCGGCGCTCTTCGGATATATCGACTATCCGTCAAACAGCAAAGCGTCCGCGGCACGCAGCATGACGCCGGCGGATAAGGCGGCGCTCGACGCAGCGGCGCTCGGCCTCACAGGCGAAGAGTATTACCGCGTGCTGGCCGAGCGCAGGGACTTCTACGAGACCTTCGGCGTCAAGCCGGTACCAGCCATTGAGACGCGCAGCGTCACCCCATCTTATGCGGCGAAGGGTGTCGTTAAGAATCTCAAGGTCTACGGCACTGTCACCAACACCAAAGGGCAGGGCGCGGCCGGCGTCGTCTGCTGGAACGACGGCGTCATCGAGAACTGCTACTTCCAAGGTACGGTCAGCCGCAGCGGCGCCGGACGCGCCTACGTCGGCGGCATCTGCTCGCTTCTCGGCGACAACGTGCCCACCACCTCCACATTCGTGGTCAACTGCGTAGCCTCTGCCGACCTGAACGCAAGCGGCAGCTCCTTTAGCTACGCGGGCGGCATCGCCGCCTACTGTTACGAGATGAACAGCGGCTACGTCGTCAACTGCTCTGTGCAGCCCGGCACGGTCATCTACTCGAACATGAACGCGGGCGGAGTCGTCGGAGCATTTGCCAATAAGGTCTACAACTGCAGCTCCGCGGCAGGAAGCATAACGGTCTCCCCCACGGTCATCCCCGAAAACGAAGACCAGCGCAACTACACCGGCGGCATCGTCGGCGCCTACGGCACGGTCTACAGCTGCTACTGGCTGCACGGCGGAGCCTCTCAGCCGAACTACGCTGTAGGCGGCGGCACGGACACGACCGGACGCAAATCCACGGCAGCCGCGCTGCCCAGTACCTCCGTGCACTTTAGGCGCAGGACGATCACGGTGAACGGCACCGACTACGCTCCAAAGACTACCTACCCCACAGGAGCGGCGGCGAACACGCTCTCGTACAGCGGCTGGAACAGCTCAGCCCCCTCAGTCGCCGGTGTCAATCCGTCATCCGGCCTCGTCACCGGCTACTCCGCCGGCAAGGCCGTGATCTCGGCGACAACTGCCAGCAGCGGCAGCTGGTGGTCGACGGCGCTTGCAGGCACCGTCGGCGTAACGCCGGAAAGCATGTTCACGGTAACGCAGTAACGCCTGACGGCTGGGAGGGGCGCGCCCCTCCCAGCTTTGCCCTAAGCCGTCGCAGGCGGCTTTTCACGCAAGGGGGAGATGTTTATGAAAAAAATGTTATTCGCGGCTTTATGCCTAGCCGCTCTGGCGCTCTCCGCACCTCCGCTTTTCGCCGCGCCGTCGGATGTAAGTATAGTCGATAAGACTAACTGGGAGAGGTTCGACCAACGCCTGAGCGTAACTATGCGCTTCAACAGGGAGATAGATGATAACAACGTTGTAACACATTATACGGAGAGCGCCTCGTGGCTGGGGAGGGAGAGATGGTCGGATTCATATGAAACCCGCAAAGACTCTGGGAAGTCCGTCCCGGCCGACATATCGCTGCTGACAAAGGAACGTCTGGCGCGCGTCATCCCCGAAAAGTGGAGCGGCGCCGTGACCGTGGAGGTACGACACGCTTTCAGCCTGCCGGCGGATAATGTCTCAGTTACCTATGGGGGGAATGGCAATAAAATCGATTTTCCCAACGTAGTCAAATTCGAATACCCGCTGATGGCTCCCCCTATCGGGGCCTGGGATAACGACGTAATTGAGTTCGAGTCGGAGTATAGAATCTATGACCGCGAACTTAAAGAGTGGGTGTACTGGGTTCCCGACGAGGATCTGAGGTATACGGACGCGCCGGATATGGTCATCGTGCTGGACGGCGCGGGAAACATCTGCGCGGCGGAGCGGATATACGGACGGGGTATATTGTACGATTATGGGCCAAGCCGTCCTCTCAGTTATTTATACGAGGGAATATACTCATTCCTCAGCGGCACCGTCGTCTTCAAGAAGGAGGACTTCCCCCTCAGTCTCTATTTCATTAAATTCTCCACCACCCAATATGAAATAAGCGTTTCGGCCGATGCCTCTATGGGCGCCGTGGCGCCCGCGGGGCCGCTTAAGGTGAACCACGGCGAGGACGCCTCATTTACGATAACGGCGAAAGACGGCTGCCGCATCGCCGCCGTCGTCGCCGACGGCAGGCGCGAAAGCACGGCAAACCCCTTCTTCTCAGAATTCACCTTCAAGAACGTGGCCTCTGATCATTTGCTTGAGGTGTTGTTCGCCGACGCCTCCGACCTGCCGGAGGTCAGCGCCGCCCCCGGCGTCACCGCGACGGTGGCGGACTATTCCGACAGCCGCGGCGGGGAGGCGGAGGCGCTGGAAAGGGGCGGCTTTGTGAGCGGCGCCGCCGCCGTGAGCATCGCAGGCGGGGACTCGGCGAAAAAAGAGGGGACCTTCAAGGCCGACGAGGACGGCTACGTCTGCACGGTGAAATTGTCGAAGGAATGCGCGGAAGGGGCCGAGTCCGGAGCCCTCATGCTGACGGTGAAGCCGGGGCCGAAAGAGGCTTTCGTCTCCGACAGGAGCTATTACGCGCTCGTGCTGAACGCAAAGACTAATTATTACGACCTTTTCCCCGCGAAGCTGAACGGCGCAGGGCATCTTGAGGCGACGCTTAAGCCTGTCGGCGACTACGCCGCGCTGAGCACGATATTCGTTTACTCGGGCGCGGCCTTCCCAGGCGAAGAGCCCTCCTCGCCGGACGCGCCCAGCGGCGAAGCGGGCCCGAAATCAAGCTCCGGCTGCAGCGCCGGCGTCTGCGCGCTCGCGCTGCTTGCGCTCGCGCCGCTGTTAAGAAAGAGGCGCTGATTACCGCTGACGCAGTTCCGGGCTGCGGGAGGCGCGGCTTTCCGGCCCGTTTACTAAAAGCCGCTGTGGGGATGGATATGACAAGGGGGCTTTCTTCGGTGAGCGCCGACGGCGCGGACACGGCGCGCTGAAGTATGCCAGCCGCGTCATGGCCAGGATGGTCTGGAATAGGGCGGCCCCCGCCGACAGGGAGCCGGATGACGCGCGGGAGCCGTTTTCTTTCAGCAAAGAAGCGATTCAAGATGGGGCCCCTCTCTTACCCCATAAGCAGTACGATCACCACGCCCCAGACGGCGAAGAGGATGTTGTTCAGCGCGTAGGGGACGGTGTAGCCGAGCACCGGCGTCGGGCTGCCGCAGGCCTCTTGCAGCGCGCCGAGCGCCGCGGTGCAGAGCCGCGCGCCGGTGCAGGCGCCGAGCAGGATGACGGGGTTCATTTTGAAGAACCATTTGCCGGCCAGGATGCATGAGACGAGGGGCACGACGGTGACGACGACGCCGCCCCACATGATCCCCCAGCCGTTCTGCCGGAGGCCGCTTACAAAATCCGGCCCGCAGCTGAGGCCGACGACGGCGATGAAGCCGCAGAGGCCGAGGCTCTGGAATATCCAGGCCGTGGGGGCCGGCATACTGCCGAATACGGGACGGCCCGAGCGATACCAGCTTATCAGCAGCCCCGCAAGCAGCGCGCCGCCGCCCGTCGTGAGGCTCAGCGGTATGCGTCCCACTTTGAAGGTCAGGGCGCCGAAGAGGGCCCCCGCGGCGATTCCGAGCGCGACTGTGGCCATGTCTGTCGCGGTGCCGGTGCGTTCCGGACGGCCGATGGTCGGTATCGCGAGTTCGACGGCCTTCATGACGCCGCCGAGTGTGAGGACGTCCCCGCGGCGGATGACGGTGCTGTTGAAGACGGGGATTTCCTGCACGCCGCGGGTCATTTTTCTGACGATGACGCCGTGCATCTGCGGCTCGACCGCCAACTCTTCGACCGTTTTGCCGAACCACTCTTTTTGGGTGACGACGACGCCGACACGTTCCATCATCATCGCGGAGAGTTCGTCGTCCACGACCTCCGGCCCCGGCGCCGCCGCCGGATCAGCCAATATCCGGCGAAGGCTGCGGATCGCGACGACGTCGTCCCTTTCAAGGAGGAGGCCGTCCGTCACCGAGATTTTTTCTCCGCCGCGGCGGAGGGCTATGACCAGAAAACTTTTGTCGCCGCCCTCCGCTTTTTCGGCTTCCCCGACGCTTCGGCCGATGTAGCGCGGATTTTCCACGCGGTAGCTGCGCGTGAGGTAATCGGTGTATTCGATGAAGGTATCGGGCGGCATTTTTGTCTCGCCAAGCTTATTTTCCAGGGCGCGCGCCTCCGCCTTGAGGTCTTTTACGCCAAGCAGTATCGGGCCTATGCCGGCGGTCATCCAGATCGCGCCGATGGTGCCGAAGAGGTAGGAGACGGCGTAGGCGATCGGCACGTCGTTGATGTACCGCGCTGTAAGCTCCGGGCTTAAGCCGAGTTTTGCGATGGTGTCGGCGGCGACGCCGATCATCAGAGACTCCGTCGCCGAGCCGGCCAGCAGCCCCGCGCCGAAGCCGGGGTTGAGCCCCATCAGTTTCGCCATGGCGAAGGCCGAGGCAAGGCACAGCGAAGCCATCAGCAGCGCGAAGGCGAGAAGCGGCAGTGCGCTCGACCGGAGGCTGTGAAAAAATGCCGGGCCGCTGCTGTAGCCGATCGTGAAGATGAAGAGCAGAAAGAAGATGTTCTTGACGTTGGGCGATATGACGACGCCCATCAGCGCCCCGACGATCACCGCCACGATGAGGGTCGCCGCCGTCGCGCCCAGCGCCACCCCTTTGTATTTGAATTTCCCAAGCCAGTAGCCCGCGCCGATACAGAAGAAAAACGGTATCGAGGGATTTTCGCGGCAGACCGCGGCAAACCAGTTTATTATCTCCATAAGGTACGATTCCCCTTTCACGATACGGTAGGTCCTGTAACTCTCTTAATGATTATATTGAGCGGCGGCTTTTTTTCATGGGCAAGATGTGGAGGGGCCGTTAGGCATAAATGACGGTTTTTGAGCAAGGCCCCTGCCGCAAGCCGGCTTTGGCCGGCTAAAGGACAAATGGAAATTGGCGTACTCTCGTAGCGTTCCGTTTTTTTAAAGGCCCTCTCGGCGCGGGGGCTCCCGCCGTAGGCGGGTGGGGGAGATTTGACCTTGGTTTGATGTTTTTATCTTCTCCAAGTTGTGAAAACGTTAAGGTCGAAGTCGACGCTCCCTCCGGCCCGGCGAAAACCCGCCGCCGGCCACCTCCCTCACGGGGGAGGCTTTAAAGGCGCAAAACAAAATCGTTGGACGCCGGCAGATTGTTTTTGGCAACTATCACACCAAACCACAATTTACCGCCCAGCCGAGCCGGCGATAAATTGTCATTATCTCCTCCTGCAAAAAAGCAGAGCGGACTTTTTGGCGTACAATCAACTGGTATTTATTGCGATTTTTTTACCGACCTCATTTATCAGGCATAAGGGGTGATCGAATGATTTCGTTTCCAGATAGAAGGCGCAAACTGGTTTATCTCTCTGCCGTATTTTTCTGTCTTACGCTTGCCGCTATTTTTTTGTGGCATCAGCAGGCGCTGGAAAGGGAGATAGAAGGGGTCGCCCTCCTCAACCTGAACGATTACGCCAAGCATTCTTCTTCCGAGATAAACCAACGGCTCTCAAACACGCTCTCCATGCTCAACGGCGTCGCGGACTTGGTCGCTCGCGAGGAGTATATCATGAACCCCCAGGTCATGAGGATACTGAGAAGAAACGCCGGACGCATGCCCTTCGACAGCCTCGCGGTCGCCTTACCTAACGGCTATTCCTTCTCAAGCGATTTCCGCGCGGAGTATATTCAGGACCGCAAGTATTTCCAGGATGCGCTGAACGGCGCGCCAAATATCTCCGAAGTCCTGGTCTCGCGCCGCACGGGCCGCGACGTGATCGTCTTCGCGACGCCGATAATCGGCTACGAGGGCGTCCGCGGCATACTGTGCGCAAGCTTCAGCCGCAAAAACTTCCCCGCCATCTTTCACTTCCCGCTCTTCGGGGGCCGCGGGCTGTCGTATGTCGTCGACGGCAAGGGAAATGTGGTTTTAGCGCCGGAAGGCCGCAAGGAGGCGGTGTTCGCGGGCGCGGTCAATATTTTTGAGGGCGGCGGCAATATCTCCCCGCGGTACGACCATCTCCGCAACGCCATGAAAAATAATATGGCGGACTATAGGAGCGGCGCTTTCAAGTACGACGCCGGCGGGGAGATCCGCTATCTCAATTACTCGCCGCTCGGCGTAAACGACTGGTATTTGATTTCCGTCATCCCCGGGCATGCGCTGCTTGAGCGCTTCGGAGGTTTTGTAAATATAACGTTTTTATTCGGCATGATGATTTTCGCGCTCTTCGCAATGATCGGAGGCTTCACCTATTTCGTCCTGCGCCGCCAGATGCAGGAGACGGATGAGGCGCGGGGATCGCTGGAGACGCTCATCGCCAACATTCCCGGCGGAGTGTCGCGCTGCCTGCCAGGAGACGACCTCGCCATCGCGGATATAAGCGACGGATACTTGAAGATTCTCGACTGCCGGCGGGAGGATTTCAGCCGCCGCTATCAGGACAGTTTCGTGAAAACGGTGCACCCCGAGGACCGCGAGCGCGTCTTGAAGACGATCTCCGAACAGATATTCGACGGCAGCGTCCTGTCGCTTGAGTACCGGATCATCACAGCCGACGGCGCGGTCAAATGGATATTCGACCGCGGGCGTCACGTCAGAGAGCGCGGCGGGAAGTATTCATATTACCACGTCGTCTTTGACAACACCGAGGCTAAGAGCAACGCCGACGCGCTCGCGCTCTCTGAGGAACGCTACCGCATCGTCACGGAGAATTCCGACGAGTGCCTCTTTGACTGGAACCTCGCAGACGACGTCGTCTATTTTTCCACCGCCTATCAAAAACGCTTCGGCGACAGCAATCTCCGCGACGCCGTCAACGACGACGACCGGGATTTGCTCGACGCTTTCTTTGAGTCGGTGCTTTCCAGCCGCGAGGGAGCGCGGCAAGCGGAGCTGCGCCTGCGGACTCTCAGCGGCGATTGTATCTGGTGCCGGATTCAGGGCACTCCCGTCGTCGATATCAACGGCAGCGTGGCGCGTGTCGTGGGGACTGTAAAGGATGTCAGCGACCAGGTCCGCGAACGGGAAGAACTGATGGCGCAGGCGCAGACGGACAGTTTGACGGGTTTGTGCGACAAGGGCACCACGCAGTCTTTGATCGCCGATTTTCTCGCCCTCTCTTCTTCCGACAGGGCTCACGCGATGTTTATCTGCGATGTCGATAATTTCAAGACGGTGAACGACAGCTTCGGCCACCTCTACGGAGATACGGTCTTAAGAGATCTCGCGCGCAAGCTGCGTTCCACCTTCCGCGGCACGGACGTCGTCGGGCGCATCGGCGGCGACGAGTTCATGATCCTGATGAAGGACGTCCCCTCGCCCTCGCTCATCCACAGCAAGGCGCTGGAGATACGCGCCGCCTTCCGGCAGAATTATGAAAAGTTCTCTTCGTCGGGCAGCATCGGGATCGCGATGTTCCCTCAGGACGGTACGACTTTCAGCGAGCTCTATCAGATGGCCGACACGGCGCTCTATCACGCCAAACAGAACGGAAAGGACCGCTATGTGCTCTATCAGGAGATCGACGCCCCCCAAGACGTACTGAAGAAGGCGGAGGCCCGCAATGTGAAGACGATCCCCGACCAGCCTCAGGGTCAGAAGGCCTACAGCGGGAATATCACGGAGTACGTTTTCAAGATACTCTACACGACGAACGAGTTCGAGGAGGCGGTAAACCTCGCGCTTTCCGTCGCCTGCCGCTACCTCGACATGAGCCGCGGCTATATTTTTGAATATGACGCAAAACGAACCAGGATCGGCTGTACCTTTGAGTACTGTCAAAACGGCGTCCGCTCCGTCATCGACAGCTATCCGATGCGCCCCCTTGCGGAATATCCGCACTTCCTCAAGCATTTCGACGAGTCCGACATCTTTTTTCTGAATTCACCTGACGAAGTGGACGACCCCGCCTACCGCGGGCAGCTCATCGGCTATGGCGTCGTCAATATGCTGCAGTGCGCCTTCAATGACAAGGGGGTCCGGCGCGGCGTGCTGGGGTTCGACGATTGCCGGCACGAAGGACGCCTCCCGACGTCTGAGGAGATCGAAACGCTGAGCCTGCTTGCGGACATTATCGGCAGCTATATATTAAAAGAGCGCCAGCAGAAGATGCTCGCCGCCAACTTTCAGATACAGGAGACCATCTTGAACAGCCTGCACCAATGGGTGTTCGTCGTGGATTCAAATTGGGAGGTCGCCTATTTCAACGATGAATTAAGACGCTGTTTTCCCAATATCAGCCTCGGCAAGAAGTGCTTCCGCGTGCTGCATGAGACGGATATCTCCTGCAAAGACTGTCCGCTGGAAGAGATGAGGCGGACGGGGAGCGGTACCTATACGATGAAAAGCTGTTTTTCAAAGGCGGGATTTTCCGCGACGATAAATGTGACGGCGATAAGAGAGGGCGAAGAGGAGATTTATACCTTCTGCGCTTTCGACGTCCAAAAGGATAGTTGGATGGCGCGTCGCGCCATCTAGGGCCGACGATATGGAGGCCGCCGTTTTCGCGCGGCGGCCTCCCCAGAGTTGTTTTTTGTCAGCCGTTAAGGCGTCTGGGCCCCTCTCGCTCTTCGCGGGAGATGTCTTTCGATGCTGCGGCTTTTCCGGCCTCCGCCTCGGCTGTTTCGCGCAGGAAGGTGCGCAGGAGGTTTGCGGCCATCTTTTTTCTCCAGGCGGCGCTTTTTCGCGGCGTAAGTTCCTCCGCGATCACCGAGCAGGCGTTGTCAATGACCTCTTCGTCAAGCCGCCGGCCCGCGAGCGCGCCCTCCGTCCGCGGCAGGCGTATCGGTACGGGGCTCATGCTGCCCGCGCCGGCGCGGAAGGTTTTTATTACGCTTCTGTCAGCCTCCAGGCAAAAACCGAGCGAGATCCGCGAAAGCGTCAGCGCCCGGCGCGAGCCCCGTTTGAAAAATTTTTGATAGACGCCGGCGGCGGGCACGGGCACGACGATTTCCGCGATAAGTTCGTCCGCGCGGCGTTCCGTTCGGCGGTAGCCGGTGATGAAGCGTTCCAGCGGCAGTTCGCGCGTTCCCCCGGCGCTTTCGAGGACGACGCGCGCCGCAAGCGGCAGCAGGATCGTCGGCAGGTCCGCCGCCCCCGAGGCGGTGGCGATGTTTCCGGCGACGGTCGCGCGGTTCTGTACGGCGGGAGCGCCGCTCCGGCGCGATGCCTCCCACAGCGCCGGAAGGTATTTTTTGATGATCGCGCTGCGGATGATTTCGCCGTTCGTCGCGCAGGCGCCGATATGTATCTCTTCGCCGGCCCTGTAGACGCCCTTTATCTCTTTGAGGCGGCTTATGTCCAGCAGCCTGTCGGCGCTGAATTTGCCGTTTTTGATGTCGGGGATTATGTCCGTGGTCCCCGCAAGGATGACGGCCCCGGGATTTTCCGCAAGCAGCGCAAGGGCCTCTCTCAGCGTCTCCGGAAGCAGGTATTTTTTATCTTCGCCGCCGGTCGGCTGCGGCAGCTGGCCGGAGCAGAGGTTTTCACGTTTTCTGAAGGTGTCGCAGTAGCCTTCGGCGACCGCGCGGCGCACGGCGTTGTATATGCGCTCGTAACCGGTGCAGCGGCAGATGTTGCCGGAAAGGGCCTCTTTTATCTCTTCCATCGTGGGGTCGGGGTTTTCTTCAAGCAGCGCCCGCGCCGCGAGGATCATCCCCGGCGTGCAGAAGCCGCATTGGAGGCCGCCCTCAAGGACGAAGGCGCGCTGAAGGGCGTCCATCTCCCGCGAGCTCCCCAGCCCCTCGATCGTCAGGATTTCGCTGCCCGAGGCCTGTACCGCGGGGACGAGGCAGGCGTTCGTGAGTCTGCCGTTCATGATGACGGAACAGGCCCCGCACTCGCCTTCGCCGCAGCCCTCTTTCGTACCGCCAAGTCCAAATTCCTCACGCAGCACCGCGATAAGGAGCTTCATCGGGGGCACTTCTGCGTAGCGCAGTCTGCCGTTTACTGTCAACTCGATCCTCATCTTCTATTCACCCCCGTTGTCTCTCTTCTCAATCGCTTCAAATATTTTTTCGCCGGTCACCGGAACGCAGGGAGAGAATATTTGCGCGGCGTGGTCTATCGCCGCGGCGAAGGCCGCCGCCCCCGCGTCGCAGGGCAGTTCGCCAAGCCCCTTCGCCCCGTAGCAGCCGGCGGGGCAGGGGTCTTCAAGCAGCTCCACCTTCCATTCCGGCGTATCGAGCGTCGTCGGCACCAGGTAGGCGTTCATGTGCGACGCCGTGTAGCGCCCCTTCGCGTCTACTTTCAAATCTTCGATGTGCGCCCAGCCAAAGGCCTGAAGCACGCCTCCCGTGAGCTGGGCCTTCGCCTGCATCGGGTTTATCGCGCGTCCCACCTCCGCGGCGATCGCGGCGGAGAGCGGCGTCGCCTCGTAGGTGTCCATATCAAGCTCCACTTCGACGGCGTTGGCGATCCAAGCGTAGCCGTGGTAGGCGTCGCCGGTGAATTTTTCTTCGTCCCAGCTTTGCCCGTCGGTGAAGATGTTGTAGCCAAGCGCCTCGACGCGCCCCTTGTCACGCAAATGTTTTTTCGCGGCCTCGATCAGCGCCCCTCCCGCAAGCGGCGCGCCGCCGGCTTCGATCATCTTTTTAAGGTTCTCGCAGGCGTCCTGCACCGCCTTGCCCGCATACATCGTCGTGCGCGAGGCGACGGTCGGGCCGGTGTTGGGCGTGTATTTCGTATCCGGCTCCATGTATGCGACCTCCTCAAGCTCCACGCCGAGGGCCTCGGCGGCGACCATCGCCAGCACCGTCGAGGCGCCCTGCCCCATCTCCGTGCTGCTCGTGTAGATGCGGAATTTGTCCCCGTCGAAGGTCATTTTCGCCGTGGTTCCCATATTGGCTTCGCCGGCGCCGGTGAAGCCGCCTCCGTGCAGGCCGACGGCGACGCCGATGCCGCGGCGGAAGCGCCCTTCGCGCCGCTGCGAGAGGATCTCGCGCCTCCGCCGGTAGTCCGAGAGCTCCGCCGCCTTCCGCAGTACGGCAGCCGCGTTGCCGCCCTCGCGCAGCACCTGCCCATAGGGGAAACGGTCTCCCGTCTTGATCGCGTTTATCAAGCGGATGTCGAGCGGGTCGATTTCCAGCCGTTTTGCGGCAAGGTCCATCGTGCGCTCGATCGCGAAGATCGCCTGCGGCGCGCCGAAGCCGCGGAAAGCGCCGTTGGGCGGCGTGTTTGTCGCCCACGCGCTGCTTTTGATGCGGACGTTGGGGATATAGTAACAGCCCGCCGCGTGCAGG
>CAKSWL010000044.1 GCA_934511335.1 uncultured Cloacibacillus sp.
GATGAACACCCTAAGCGATTCACACAAAACGCAAAACCGGCGTTTTGGTTCTCTGCTTATAAACGCCGATTTCCGGGGATTATGAGGGGACGTCTAAACGCCGATTTACCTGGCGGTGGCCATCAACAGCTTAAGCCGGTTCAGCTGGTTTGTCGTGCTGACGCTTGCGTCGTAGTCCAGAGGCAGGATGTTCGCGCCCTTGAAGCGGCGCTTGAGCTCCTTGATGACGCCCTTGCCGGTAATGTGATTCGGCAGACAGGCGAATGGCTGCACGCAGAGCACGTTATTTACTCCACCCTCGATCAGCGCCATCATCTCGGCGGTCAGCAGCCAGCCCTCTCCGGCCTGGTTCGCCTGCGAGACGACGGCGCCGCCGAGCTCGGCGAGCTCCTTGATGTTATGAAGCTCGCCGAAGCGGGTCCCCCTCAAAGCTTCGGCGATGGGGGCCTTTATCCTGTCGAGAACCCACATCCCCGCCTCGCCGACGGCGCGCGGCAGGAACGCTCCCGAGAGATGCTTATTGGCGTATACCGGATCGAAGAGGCAGTAGGAGAGGAAGTTGCCCATATCGGGCACTACGGCTTCGCCGCCCTCCGCCTCGATCAGCTCGATGAGGCGCTCGTTGGCGTTCGCGTGGTATTTGACGAGTATCTCGCCCGTGATGCCGACGCGCGGGCGTTTGATGTTTTCTATGGGGATCGCGGCGAAGTCGCGCGTCATCTCCATCACGTCCCTCCGGAAGCGGAACCAGCCGCCCGCGCGGATGTTGTCTTTAACGCGGTCCACCCACAGGTCGTGCAGCCTCATGCTCGCGCCCTTTTCCCGTTCATAGGGGCGCGTGCGCAGCAGCAGGCGCATCAGCAGGTCGCCGTAAAAGAGGCCGAGTAACGCGCGCCAGCCGATACTTGGCGGCAGTTCAAACTTTTCCGCCTCGCCCTCTTTCTGGCGGTTGAGCGCCACTACACGTACCTGCGGGAATCCCGCGGAGTCGAGGGCGCCCCGCAGAAGATGGATGTAGTTGCTGGCGCGGCAGGCGCCGCCCGTCTGCGCGTACAGGCAGTCCGTCCGGTCGGGGTCGTAGAGGCCGCTTTTCAGCGCTTCGATGAACTGGCCGACGACCATCATTGCCGGATAACAGACGTCGTTATTGACATAGCGCAGGCCGAGGTCGACTGTTTCGCGCGTTCCCTCCGCCAGCACTTTGAAGTTCGTGCCGCTTCCCTCGAAGGCGGTTTCCAGAAATTGGAAATGGAAGGGCGAAAGCGGCGGGCAGAGCAGCGTCCGGCCCGCAGAGCCGGCGGCGGGACGGTTCCTTGCGGCCGGCTTCTCCGTATAACTTCCCGCGCCGCCGCGCTCCGTTTTCATTGCCGCGAGCAGCGAGCGGATTCTGATTTTGACCGCGCCGTTGTTCTTTCCCTCGTCGATCTTTATCAGCGTGTGAAGCTTGCCGCGGCGCGTCAGGATCTCCGCCGTCTGCTCGGTACTGATGGCGTCCAGCCCGCAGCCGAAGGAGTTAAACTGCACCAGCTCCACATTTTTGAAGTCTGGGTGTTTCGCCGTCACCATCGCGGCGCGGTAGAGGCGCGAGTGGTATACCCACTGGTCGACGGCCCCCACCTCGTCCCGTTCTTCAAGCCCTTCGGCGAGGCCGCAGATCGAATCCTCCGTGAAGAGCGTCACGCCGTAGCTGTTTATCAGCTCCGGGATGCCGTGATTGACCTCCGGCGACAGATGGTAGGGATGTCCCGCGAGGACGATGCCGATCCCGCCGTTTTCTTTCAGATACGCGAGCGCTTCGCGCCCGAAATTAGCCACGTCGGCCTTATAAACGGCGCGCGCCCCCTCCGCGAGCTTTGCGGCGCGGCGCAGCTCGGATTTTGAGACGCCGAAGGGAGCCAGTGCTCCGGCGAGCGTCTTCACCAGCGCTTCTTCGCTTTCAATGGAGAGCGGAGGCTGGATGAAGTTTACTTCGCCGGCGCGCAGCCGGTCGATGTTGAGCCGCGCCACATCGGGGTAGCCGGTGACGACGGGACAGTTATAATCGTTCTGCGCGCCGGCAAATTCTCCTTTCTCGTGGAGGAGGAGTGGATAGAAGATGTTTTTCACGCCGCGCTCCAGCAGCTCCGTGATATGACGGTGCGCCAGCTTCGCGGGATAGCAGACCGTCTGCGAGGGAATCGTCTCGATGCCGAGGTTTTCGTCCGGCGACTTCGAGGAGAGCTCGACGCGGAAGCCGAGTTCTGTAAAGAGCGTGAACCAGTAGGGGTAGTTCTCATAGATATTGAGTACGCGCGGAATGCCGATTACGCCGCGCGGCGCTTCTTCGGCGGCCAGCGGCTGGTAATAGTCGAAAAGCCGCCGGTATTTCTTTTCAAAGAGGTTCGGCGGCAGCTCCCCGCGCTCTTCCGCGACGGCGCCGCGTTCGCAGCGGTTGCCGGATATATACTTACGCCCGTCGGGAAAGCGCGTCAGGGTCAGCAGACAGCGGTTGCCGCAGCCGCCGCAGTTCAGCGTCGTCACCGCCGTCTGGAAGCTGCGCAGCGCCTCTTCTCCAAGCAGAGAACTTTTTTCTCCACGGCGTTCACGCGCGATCAGCGCCGCGCCGAAGGCCCCCATCAGCTCGGAGATATCGGGACGCACCACCTCGCGGCCTGTGACGAGCTCGAAGGCGCGCAGCAGCGCGTCGTTTCTGAAGGTCCCTCCCTGAACGACGATGCGGCTGCCGAGCTCCGAAGGATCCTTGATCTTCAGCACCTTATAAAGGGCGTTTTTGACAACTGAATAGACGAGTCCCGCAGAGATGTCGCGCACCGGGGCCCCCTCTTTCTGTGCCTGGCGCACCCTTGAATTCATAAAGACCGTACAGCGCGAACCGAGGTCGACGGGCGAGGAGGACTCTTCGGCGGCGCGGGCGAACTCGCCCATCTCCATATTCAGCGACTTCGCGAAGCTCTGGAGAAAGGAGCCGCAACCCGAAGAGCAGGCCTCGTTGAGGAAAACGCCGCTGATCACGCCGTCCTTTATCCGCAGGCACTTCATGTCCTGCCCGCCGATATCGACGACGAAGTCCGCGCCGGGGAGGACGAAATCTGCGGCCTTCGCGTGCGCGACCGTTTCGACTTCGCCGACATCCACGCCGAAGGCGGCCTTGATCAGCTTTTCGCCGTATCCCGTCACGCCGCTGCCCGCGATTTTTATATCCGCGGGCATCTGCGAATAGAGCTCCGAGAGCGTCTCGCGCACCGTCTGAAGCGGGTCGCCGACTCCCGTGAGCCTGTATCTTGAGAAAAGCAGCTCGCCGCCGCCTCCGAGAAGGACCATTTTCGTCGTCGTGGACCCCACGTCTATACCAAGGTAGGCATCACCATGATAGTCTTGCATATCGACGCGCTTTGCGCGGCAGGCAGAGTGCCGCGCGCGAAATGACGCAAGCTCGTCCTTGTCTTTGAAGAGCGGGCGCAGCATCGAGCCATGCTCCTCGCGGTTGGAGACAAAGAAATGTTCCGCGCGCCTTTGCAGCACGTCGGCTTCGACGGCGCCATGCATCTTGGCGCTGATCGCCGCGCCCATCGCGACGAAGAGGTGCGGGTTCTGCGGGAAGATACACTGTTCCAGCGGCAGACGCAAGGTTTTTGTGAAACGGTTCCGCAGCTCCGAGAGGAAATAGAGCGGTCCGCCGAGAAAGGCGACCCTTCCCGCGATCCGCCGGCCGCAGGCGAGGCCGCTGATCGTTTGGTTGACGATGGCCTGGAAGATCGAGGCGGCGACGTCCTGGCGCGAGGCGCCGTCGTTCAGCAGCGCCTGCACGTCCGTCTTGGCAAAGACGCCGCAGCGCGAAGCGACGGGATAAATCGTCTTATGCCCTTTCGCGAGCTCGTTGAGCCCCGCGGCGTCCGTGCCGAAGAGAGAGGCCATCTGGTCGAGGAAGGCGCCGGTGCCGCCGGCGCAGGTTTCGTTCATGCGCTGCTCGGCCCCCGCCTCGTCAAAGAAGGTTATCTTCGAGTCCTCGCCGCCGAGCTCTATACAGACGTCCACCCCCGGCAGAAAGCGCGTGATGCTCGCCGTGCAGGCGATCTGTTCCTGGGTGAAGGGCACATTCATGCCCCGTGCGATCTCCAGCGCGCCCGAGCCCGCCATCGCGAGCGTGAGCCTCGCCCCGGAGAAGCTGTCCTTGATGTCGCTGACGAGTTTCTCGACAGCGGTGCGTATATCGGCAAAATGCCTGCTGTAGCGGTAGAATACGATTTTGTCATACTGGTCTAGGACGACGGCCTTCGCCGTCGTCGAACCGATATCGAGCCCCGCGTGAAGTAATTCCATCGCTGCTCCCCCCTGATCATGATAGGTAAAGATGCCAGAATGGCGGGCGTTTGCGGACGTCCGCCGTGCTTTGACGGCACGACCTGCCGTACCGGCGCGGGTACGGCGCAGAAGATATTGCGGTATCTAAATCAGAAGGGGATTTATTTCCTCGCGACCATATCGGAGGAGGGCTGTGATTCCTGTTCGTCTCCTATGAATATGTCCCAAAGGGTCCAGCTGCGCGTGCGTTCGACGGCGATATTCAGCCCCTCCGAAAAGGCCTCGGCGAGAGCCCGGGGCGCGGGGACGGCTTTGACGGAAAGCGACGAGAGGCGCGTATTCGCAGGGCGCTGCGAGAGCGTGGTGGAGGAGAGGCTCTTCACCGCCTCCATAACATAGATGCTGCCGCGGTCCTGAAGGTTTGAGGCCGAGGGACCGTCGCAGGCGAGCAGCAGGAAGAGCTGCATAATGATATAGAAGGCCGTGACCGCCATGGCACAGCTGTATCTTTTGGGTAGACTGCAAAGATATTCCATGCGACCGCCTCCTTTAACGATAATAGATTACCATATTTCAATAAAAATGGCATGTTCCCGTTTAAAATTGTAATATTTTTTTCTCAATATCGGTAAAAAACGCAGATGCGGCGAAAGAAAAGCGCGGCTTATACGCTTGTCAGCAGATCGTCAGCCGGCGCTTTGGGGCGGTCTTTGCGCGAAAGATAAAATTTTTTTGCCTCCCGTCTTGTCTTACACTATACTTATGAAGTAGTATATACATTTGAGTAACGGATATTTTTCCGGCGAGAGGGCGATTTTATGATTTGCCCGCATAAGGTCAGTTTGCCTATTTAATTTTTACGGGAGGCGGTTGGGATGGAAGCAGTCAAGGCGCCGCGCGGCACGAGAGACATACTTGGAGACGAATCGTGGAAGTGGGCCTATGTAACGCAGATGTGCCGCAATGTTGCGGATGATTATGGATATAAAGAGGTGCATCTTCCCATCTTCGAGCATACGGAGCTTTTTTGCCGCGGAGTGGGCGAGACGACGGACGTCGTGGAGAAGGAGATGTATACCTTCACGGACAAGGGCGGCCGCAGTATCACGCTGCGTCCGGAGCTGACGGCCTCGATGGTGCGCTCTTATCTTGAGAACGAAATGAACAAGGGCGCGCAGCCGGCAAAGCTCTGGAGCATCGGGCCGATGTTCCGCTACGAACGCCCGCAGAAGGGCCGCTACCGCCAGTTTGTGCAGTTCGATATCGAGGCGCTTGGTGCGCAGGACGCTTTTGTGGACCTTGAGGTGATAGATTTTTCGATGGAGCTTTACCGCCGGCTGGGCCTCTCAAACCTGCAGGTGGTTCTTAATTCGGTGGGCTGCCCGAAGTGCCGCCCCGTTTACCGCAAGGCGCTGCAGGATTATCTGCGCGGACGTTACGACGAGCTCTGCGACACCTGTAAAAACCGTTTTGACCGCAACCCGCTGCGCATCCTCGACTGCAAGAGCCCGATCTGCAGGGAGATCACGGAGGGCGCGCCCTCCGTGATGGATCACCTCTGCGACGAGTGCAGGGACCACTTTGAACAGCTCCGGCGCGGCCTTGACAAGATCGGCGCGGTGGTGAAGCACGATAAGCGCCTGGTCCGCGGCCTAGACTACTACACAAAGACTGCCTATGAGATACTCTCCGGAGATCTCGGCTCGCAGAACGCCGTCTGCGGCGGCGGACGTTACGACAATCTCTCCGAGGCGATCGGCGGCCCGCATGTGCCGGGCGTCGGCTTCGCCTCCGGCATCGAGCGCGTCATCCTCACGATGGAGGCGCAGGGCTGCTCTTTCGGGGTCAAGCCGACGAATAAAGTTTACGTGGTGGCCGCCGAGCCCGATGCGCGCCTGGAGGCGATGGACCTGATGCGCACGCTGCGTATGAACCGCATCTCCGCCGACATGGACTACATGGGCCGGGCGATGAAGGGGCAGATGAAGACGGCCGGCGCTTCCGCGGAGTACGCCTGCATCTTGGGCATGAGCGAGATAGAGAAAGGCGTAGTTACTCTGAAAGACCTCAAAGAGGGCGTGCAGGAAGAGCTGACGGCGGAGCAGGTCATCAGCAAGCTAAAATAACATTTTTATAGACAAATTAAGATAAAGAGGGAATAACCGATGGACCGACACTATGACGCCTCTTGGCAGAGAACGATGTACTGCGGCGCTCCGCGCCTTGAGGACGCAGGAAAAGAGACTGTACTTAACGGATGGCTCCGGTGCCGCCGCGACCTGGGCGGGATAATCTTCATCGAACTATGGGACAAGACCGGCGTGACACAGGTGGTCTTCAACCCCGAACTAAACGCAGAGGCACACGAGCGGGCGGGCGCCCTGCGCAGCGAGTATGTTCTTGCCGTGAGGGGCAAGCTGCGCCGGCGTCCCGAGGGCACGGAAAACCCCGATCTCGCTACGGGAGCCGTCGAGCTGCTGGTAGACGACTTCATCGTCCTTGCGCCCGCGAAGCTGATCCCCTTCGAGCTGGACAACGCGGACAGCGTCAACGAGGATTTGCGCATGAAGTACCGTTATCTCGACCTGCGCCGTGAGTCGATGCAGACGAACCTCAAGACGCGCCACGACGTTACGCGCTATACGCGCAACTATTTCGGCGACAATGGCTTCATCGAGGTGGAAACGCCGATGCTGACGAAATCGACGCCGGAAGGGGCGCGCGACTATCTGGTGCCGAGCCGCGTCAACCCCGGCAAGTTCTACGCTCTGCCGCAGTCGCCGCAGCTCTTCAAGCAGCTGCTGATGGTCAGCGGCTGCGACCGCTATATGCAGATCGTCAAGTGCTTCCGCGACGAGGACCTCCGCGCCGACCGTCAGCCGGAATTTACCCAGATAGACCTTGAGATGAGCTTCATCACCGAAGAGGATATCATGCGGCTCGTCGAGAACTATCTCGCGGGGCTCTTCAAAGAGATTAAAGGCGCGGAGATAAAGACCCCCTTCCTGCGTATGACCTGGAACGAGGCGATGAACAAGTACGGCGCCGACAAGCCCGACATACGCATCCCGATGGAGATGGTGAGCCTCGAAGAGGTGTTCGCGGGCGGCGAAAACCCCTTCGCGGCGCTCGCAGCGGGCGGCGGTACGATCAAAGGACTGCGTCTGCCCGGCGGCGCGTCGCTCTCGCGCAAGGAGCTCTCGGATCTTGAGGCTCGCGCCAAGGCGCTCGGCGCGAAGGGTATGGCGAATTTCCAAATCAAGGAGGGAGAACTCAAAGGGCCGCTCGTGAAGTTCCTTGACGAGGGGCGCATCGCGAAGCTGAAAGAGCTTGCTGGGATTGAAAGCGGCGACGCGCTCTTCATTATGGCCGACGAGAGCTGGCGTAAGGCCTGCGAGATCCTGGGGCAGATACGCCTTGAACTCGGACGCGAACGCGGCATGGTGGAAGAGGGCTTCCGCTTCCTCTGGGTGACGGAGTTCCCGCTCTTTGAGTGGGACGACGAGACGGGCCGTTACACCGCCGTACACCACCCCTTCACCGCACCGATGAACGAAGACTTGGACTACCTGCTCACCGACCCCGGCAAGGTGCGTTCCCGCGCCTACGACGTCGTCCTAAACGGCACGGAGCTCGGCGGCGGTTCGATAAGGATACACAACCCCGAGATGCAGCAGAAAGCCTTCCAGGCGCTGAACTTCACGCCGGAGGCGGCGAAGGAGCGTTTCGGCTTCCTGCTCGAGGGGTTGAGCTACGGCACGCCGCCGCACGGCGGACTCGCCATCGGCCTTGACCGTCTCGTAATGCTGATGACGGGCAGCAAGTCGATCCGCGACGTGATGGCCTTCCCGAAAAATCAGAAAGCCCAGTGTCCGATGACGGAGGCTCCCTCCGAGGTGGAGACGAAGCAGCTTGACGAGCTTTCGATAAAGACGATCGAGCCGCTTGTGTAAAACATCGGCTAAAGACAGAAAATAAAGGAGGTCCGCCGCGCCGCGCGGCGGACCTCCTTTATTTTCGCCCCGCGTCTTCCGTCAAATACGCAAAGGCGCAGGATTTTTCTATCCACAAATGGCATATTTATTTTTTAATGATATATTATAATAATTAAGTGATGCAGCTAAAAACAAATTCCGCACATGGAGGTATAAAATATGCCGAAACTTCGTTATCTTGGGCACAGCGCGTTTTACATCGAAGGCACGGGACTAAGAGGACTTATCGACCCCTTTCTTACAGGCAATCCTAAAGCCGCGGCAAAGGCGGCGGATTTTACAGACGTAAACGCGATATTCCTCACCCATACGCACGGCGACCACCTTGGCGACACTGTTGAGATCGCCCTGCGCACGGGGGCGGCCGTCTTTACCTGCAACGAGACGGCGGCCTGGCTCGCCGCGAAGGGCGTCAAGGCCGAGGGGATGCACATCGGCGGACGGGCGCAGTTTCCTTTCGGCAAGGTTAAACTGACGCCCGCGTGGCACGGCGACCCCGTCATTGAGAACGGAGAGACGCGCTATGGCGGCGTCGCCTGCGGCTTCGTCATCGAGGTGGACGGCAAAAAGGTCTATCACGCGGGAGACACGGGGCTGACGATGGAAATGAAGCTGCTCGAGGCGGAAAAGATCGACGTCGCCTGCCTGCCGATCGGCGGCTATTTCACGATGGACATCGCAGACGCCGCGCGCGCCGTGGACTTCATCCATCCGATAAAGGCGGTCCCGATGCACTACGACACCTTCCCGAAAATTCAGGCCGACCCCGAAGCCTTCTTGAGGGCGGCCGCAGAGGCGGATCTGCTCGGGACGGAGATCGTGATTCTGGCGCCCGGCCAGACGCTTGAGTTCTAAGCGGCGGCGCGGCTGAAAGATTTTTTACGACCTAGCGCGCCGCCGTCAGAGCTGCCGCAGCTTCAAAGACAAGGCGGCGAACTGCTCGTACGCTGCGTGAACGCGCCCTCTCCCGCGCCGTCGGCCTGCAACAGCCAGCCATGGGACCTCGCCGTCGTGACGAAGAAAAAACGAGACGCGAACTAGCGGGACTCTTGCAGGAAATCGGCCTCAATGCCTGGACCGAGGGAGCCGCGGCCTTTGTCGTGATCTCGGAAGACGCCGGAGCGATTCTCATGCCGAAAGTCACGGAGAAGAGGCGCAAAGAGGTCGGCGAAATCACCAAAATGATCATTTAGCGCTTGAGATTGCCTGACTGCCGAAAAGCGCCCCGCGCTGACGTGCGCGGGCGCTTTTGCCGGCTTCGTTAACTTTGTTCCGCAGCCTAAATACGCGCCGTTAAGCGTAAATATATAATCAACAACAGGTATTTTTCATTGCCCGAAAGGAGATAGTGCCTTGCACGACCGTCAGTGAACCGATAGATTGATGAATGGAATGCATTTGGTCGCAGATTCATATTCTGCGGAGCTGTCTTCACTCTGATACTTCCTTAAAACATTAAGTAAGACGCTCCATTGACTGTTCGCCGCGGGAAGTGCCGTATTTGCAAAGCGCGCGGCTTGTTCTTTCGAGCCCGCGTGATGCGACGGCGTAGTTTTTGTGTGCTGTCTGTCATCCTGGACGATAGACGGAAATATAACATATAAGGAGTGCTGTGCATGGTAAGACGTTTTTTTGCGGCAATGTTGCTGATCGCCCTGTTGGCTGGCGGCGCCTCTGCGGGAGAGAAGCTCAAGGTATGGTTCGACGCTGGCGGAAGCCCCGGCGAATCCTATGCCAAAGTTCTCCAAAACGGCGCGGCCGCAGCGGCAAAGGACTTGGGGATTGAGATCAAATTCGTCTATTCAGATTGGAACCCGGAAAAAATGATCACAAATTTTCGCCAGGGACTTTCAACCAAGCCTGACGGAATGGTAATAATCGGGGCGCCTGGAGACGAGGCCTATGAGCCGCTGGTCGGCAAGGCGATCGATTCAGGCGTCGCCGTTATGTGCGTGGACACCCCACTTCCCAAGACCTTTGAAAAGTATCAGTCAAAAGGCTACAGCTACATCGGTGTAGACAACTACGGACAGGGCAAAATGATGGGTGAAAGGTGCGTCAGCCATTTCAATCTTAAAAAGGGCGAAAAAGTCCTAGTGTGGGGACTTAAGAGCATCCCTGGGCGCGGCCTGCGCGCGCAGGCTCTGCTTGACGTATTTAAAAAAGCCGGGCTGAACGCCGACTATCTTGAAATATCGCCCGAAGCCAACAAAGAAGCTACGCTTGGCGCTCCAATATTGACAGGATACATTGCTTCACATAAAGACTGCAAGCTCATCGTCATCGACCACGGCGCCCTGACGGCGCAGGCGGGGAACGCGCTTCGTTCGGCGAACATCAAGCCCGGTTCGATCGGCATAGCCGGCTTCAGCCTTTCTCCGGCCACCTCTGACGCGATCAAAGCGGGATACGTCGGACTCGTCTCAGAAGGACAGCCATACATGATGGGCTATCTCGCCGTTGCGCAGATAGCGCTGCAAAAACGCGGTAGTTTCGGCGGGATCTATGTAGATACGGCGGGCGGTTTTGTAACAAAACAAAATATTGACAAAATCGCGCCTCTTGCAAAAAAAGCCATTCGATAAAAAACGTCGTATGTCTAATATTCTTGAGATGCGGGATATCCGCAAATCCTTTGGAAGCGTCCACGCCCTTCGGGGCGTGGATTTTTCCCTTGCGCGCGGTGAAATCGTCGCGTTGCTCGGAGACAACGGAGCTGGAAAATCTACGCTCATAAAGATCATGTCCGGTCTTTACGCGCCTACGTCCGGCAGCGTTTTCGTAAACGGGGAAGCGGTTTTAAAATTCACCGTTGCCGGGGCAAGGCGCATGGGTATCGAAACGGTTTATCAGGACCGGGCCCTGGGCTATTCTCAGCCGCTATGGCGCAACCTCTTTGCCGGAAGACATATAAAAAACCGCTGGGGGCTGATAGACGCGGCGGCGGAAATAAAGGCGGCGCGGGGCATCATCGCGGAACTCGGTCTTTCCGGCGCCGGAATATCGCCGGAGACGCCGGCCTTGCTTCTTTCCGGCGGCGAGCGTCAAGGACTGGCTATCAGCCGGGCCATGTATTTCAGAGCCAGCGCCGTGATTCTGGACGAGCCGACTACGGCCCTTGCCGTCAGCGAGTCCGAAAAAGTGCTTGATTTTATGCGCATGGTCAAGGCGGAGGGGCGGTCCGTGGTCGTTATAACTCACAGCATAGAACACGCCTGGCGCGTCGCGGACAGGTTCGTAATCCTCTCGCATGGTAGGGTCTTTGGAAAATGGGACAAGGCGGAACTGACCGCGGACTCTCTTCTCACAAGGATGAGGGAGGCCGAAAGATGAAATTTATCGCTGAAAATAAAAATCAGCTGTTGATAACGGCGGTGCTCTTCGCGCTGTGGTTCTTCTTTACGATCCGCGCGCCTGAAGCTTTCCTCGCCCCTGGCATTTACCTTACATTTCTCTCAACCGTTCCCTTTATCACCATCGTTGCAATCGCGATGACGCTTGTTGTCGTCACCGGCGAAATGGACTTATCGTTTGCCTCGAACATGGCGATGTCGGGATTTGTATTCGCGTGGACGACGCAGGCTTCCGGTTCCGTCTTCGCGGGCGTAGCCGCTGGGCTCTGCGCCGGGACCGCCATCGGACTTTGCAACGGTCTGTTGATCACGGGCACGGGCGTGCCGGCGATCGTTGCGACGATCGGCTTTGACTTTTTCTGGCGCGGCTGCGTGATGTTGCTATCCGGCGGAGCCGCGATTCCTTTGGGGTTTCTTCTCGGCTCCAGTGAAGCGGCGCCGTTTATCGGGAGGTTTGGAGGCGTGATCCCGGCGCAGTCGCTGTGGGCTTTGGCTTTTGCCGCAATGACGGCTCTTATCTACCATCGGACGAGCTGGGGCGATTCCCTCCGTTTTATAGGTGACGAC
>CAKSWL010000045.1 GCA_934511335.1 uncultured Cloacibacillus sp.
TCCGATACCGGAGCCGTATTTGCATACGGCGAGGATTCGGAGCCCCCGTTTTATGACGCAAATCGTGCTTCTAAACGCCGATTTACTTTAGTCGGATGTAAAGGGCAGAAGCGCGATGATTCTCGCGCGCTTGATCGCGCGCGTCAGCTGACGCTGATGCTTCGCACATGTACCCGTCACGCGGCGGGGGATTATCTTGCTGCGTTCCGTTATATATTTCTTCAGTTTGTCAATTTCCTTGTAATCGATATGCTCGACTTTATCTACACAGAAATGGCATACCTTCGGCCTGCGCTTGCGGCGCTTGCGGTTGAATGCGTTTTCCATTGCCTATCCACCTCTTTCTACTAGAACGGTATCTCTACGTCTCCCGACGATTCAGGGCCTCCGAGCTCCGAAAAGTCAAGCGGGAAATCATCCTCAAAGCCTGCCTCGCCCCTTAAGCTGCCCATATCGGGAGCCGCCATGGCATCTGACTGCGGCTGCGGCGCGCGCCCGTAACCGGACTGCTGCTGGCCTCCGCCGTAACTCTGCTGCTGATAACCGCCTGAACCGTCGTCATCTCTGCGTCCAGAACTCAGAAGAACGATGTTTTCAGCTACGACCTCAGTGACCCAACGATGCTGTCCCGTCTTGAGGTCGTCAAAATCACGCACAGTGATCCTACCCTCGACCAATACGGGACGCCCCTTTTTCAGGTAGCGCTCGCAGATATCCGCAGACGGCCCCCAAGCCACGACAGGGATAAAATCTGTATGACTCTGGAGTTCACCGGTGGCTTTGTTCTTCCACTGGCGTCCGATGGCTACCGTGATACGCGCCACCTTCTGTTTGTTGGGCGTAAATCTTACGTCCGGATCGCGTGCCAGGTTGCCCATCAGCACGGTTCTGTTATATCCTCTGGACATAAGGCCTACTTCTCCTCAAGGTTGACGACCATCTGCCGTACAACATAAGGCTTGAGGCTAAGGAGACGTTCCATTTCCTTAACCTGCGCGGGGTCGAGCTTAAACGTGTAGAGAGTGTAGAAACCCTCTAGCTGTTTGTCGATGGGGTAGGCAAAACGCTTTTTGCCCCAAAGGTCGATCTTCTCAACCTCTGCTCCCAAACCGCGCACGATCTCGGCCGTATCTTCGGACACTGTTTTATGATCCTCGATATCAGCCTTAAAAATTACAACCATTTCGTAAGACCGCACGTACCTCACCTCCTCCCTTTGGACTCTGGCCTCTTTCATCTGAAAGAGGCAGGGAAACACAGTTTTACATTGTACTTCAAGAGCGGCGCTATGGCAAGCCGTCCTGCGAAGTTATCTCTATTTTGTAGATCCTGTCGCCGGACCGCACCAGATTAAACTGCTCGGTGGCAAGGCGCGCGATGCCCTCCGGCGTGCTGTAGTAACGGATGTCCTGCTTCAGCTTCTGCGTCCGGCGCTCTTCGCTTACCAGCTCCTCCATCCGCCTGTCCAGCGCGGCGGCGAGCATGTCTATCTTCTTTATCTCCTTGAAGAAGGAGGTGAGCAGCACCGCAATAAGAAAGGTCACCGCCGCTCCGAAGAGCACCCAGCGCAGTTTAGGCGCGTTCATCCCTGATGCCGGATCAGCAGACTGCCCTTACATCTTCTCGGGAGCGGATACCCCGAGGATGCCTAAGGCGTTTATCAGCGTGACGCGCGCCGCTTCCATGAGCAGTATGCGGCTCTTCATCACATTTTCCTCAACGCCCAAGATGCGCTGCGCGTTGTAGAAGGCGTGGAAGGCTTCGGCAAGCTCCGTCGCGTAGTAGACGAGGCGGTGCGGCGCAGTCTCTTCGGCGGCTTTCTTTATCTCTTCGGGGAAACGCGAGACCGCCTTCGCGAGGTTGGTCTCCGTGGGGTCGGTCAGCAGCGAAACGTCAAAATCCTCCATCGACGGCAGCAGGATGCCGCGCTCTTCCAGCTCGCGCTTGATGCTGCATATACGTGCGTGCGCGTACTGGATGTAGAAGACGGGGTTATCCGAGGAGGCCTTTTTGGCCAGTTCGAGGTCGAAATCCACGGTGCTGTCGCAGCGGCGAATGACGAAGAAGAGCCTGGCCGCGTCGCGGCCGACCTCGTCCATGATCTCGCGCAGCGTTACGATCGTCCCGGCGCGCTTCGACATCTGTACCGGCTTGCCGTCGCGGAGAAGATTCACCATCTGAATCAGCAGGACGTCGATGCCGTCGTCAGGAAAGCCAAAGGCTTTGTTCACCGACCTCAAGCGCGGAACGTAGCCGTGATGGTCGGCTCCCCAGACGTAGATGTTTTTCTCAAAGCCGCGGTCGTATTTGTTTTTCAGGTAGGCGACGTCGGAGGTGAAGTAGGTCGGCATCCCGTTTGAACGGATGAGGACGCGGTCTTTGTCGTCGCCGAACATCGTCGAGCGGAACCAGAGAGCGCCTTCGTCCTCATAAGCGTAGTCGCGGTCTTTCAGCGCCTGCATCGCCGGTTCCACGAGGCCGTCGTCATAGAGCGATTTTTCCGAGAACCAGACATCGAATTTAACGCCAAAATCCTCAAGGTCCTTTTTTATCATTTCGAGGACCAGCTTGCCGGTCTCCTCGGAGAAGAAGGAGAGCGTCTCTGCGAGCGGTTTCTGCGCGAGCGAGTCGCCGTATTTTTCCACATAGGCCTTCGCGATATCCGACATATAATCGCCGCGGTAGCCGTCCTCCGGCATCGGCGCTTCATCGGCGCGTCCGAGCGCCTCAAAGTAACGGGACTGTGCCGATTTGCCGAGCAATTCCATTTGAAGGCCGGCGTCGTTTATGTAATATTCGCGCTCCACCTTATAACCGGCAAAGTCCAGCAGGGCGGCCGTTATATCGCCTACCGCCGCGCCGCGGCCGTGGCCCATGTGCAGCGGTCCGGTCGGGTTGGCGCTGACAAATTCTACCTGAACACGGCGCCCGGCGCCCACGTCGACTCTGCCGTAGCGGCCGCCTTGTTCGATGGCGTTTTTCACCGTCTCCCTCACCCATTCCGCGGAGAGGGTGAAGTTCATGAATCCGGGCCCCGCGACTTCGGCCTTTTCTATGACCGACTCTTTAGGCAGTTTCTCGATTATCTCATCGGCAAGGTCGCGCGGTTTTAGGCCGAAGGGCTTCGAGAGCTGCATCGCGATATTTGTCGCCCAGTCGCCGTGCCCTTCCTGGCGGGGGCGTTCAAGGCGCACAATGAAGCCCTCCGGTATCTGGCAGCCTTTTTCGGCGGCTACTGCTTTCACCGCCGTATCGAGCGCCAGCTTAAGTTCGTCTGTCATGTTCTGCAAATCCGACCACTCCTTAATCTGTAAACTTGTTTAACAATATCTCGCATGCGCTTGGCGCGCAAAATTATCGTAAGACGCCTGGCCGCGGACAAACGGGCGGCCGCTGGGCTTCTTCAGCCACCTTGGCCGGAGGCCCCTTATTTTCTAAAGGGCAGGTCCAGCACCGGCCACCGCAGCGAGGCGGCGAGCTCTTCTCTGAGTACCTGCGCCAGCGCACCGTCGATCTCCCTGCTTTTTACCACCCAGGTGCTGTCCGCGAGCAGCTCGGCCTTTTTCGGCCAGTGCGTGATCGTCTCTTTGAGCACCGCTCTCGTGCCGGTGCCCAGTTGTTTGAGCGGCGGCATTTGCAGCATCCGGAAGCCGCCCGGCATAGACATCCGCACCTTCTGGTCGATGACGAAGGGGAAGCGCAGCGTATATTGTCTTTCCCTGCCGATCATCTCGCTGACCAAGAGCGGAATGCCGCCAGGCAGCCGCAGCAGCATGCTGCCGCCGTGAATGATCCCCGGAACGCATTTTACGCCGAACGAAAGCTTATAGCCGGACGCGAGCGGCTCGACCGCCGTCGGGACGACCTCCATGCCCGGGATCGCGAAGTTTATCCGCGTAAGGAGGAACGAGCCTATCCTGTTCAGCGACGGCACGGCGTTGCCGGAGAAGAGGTCGCTCCATCCGCCGGTCACCGTTACGTCAAGCGTCCCCGCAGCTTTGCCCCGATCGTCGAGTTTCAGCCGCCACAGAAGCGCCAGACGGTTATCAGAGGAGGCGCCTGACGGAAGCTTCTTCGCCGTATATTCGCCGTCGTCTTTCAGACCGTATATCTCCGAACCGGCGGCCAGCGAGGGGACGCGCCCCAAGGTGAAGGGGAGCCCCGCTCTGAAGTACGACGATTTCGCTCCCTCTCTTTGTTTCAGCTCCAGTATCGGATAGGCGAAGAGTGTGGTCGAGGCGGGAGTGGCGGCGTCGAGCGGCATTTTCGCCTCCCACCAGAGCGACACCGTCCAGCCCCGGGAGGCGAGCCACTTGTTAAGCAGCAGCGTCTGTTCCCACGGCGTCCACGGCCCTTCCGGAGGGATCTGTTCCGCCGGACGGACCCAATTATCCGGGTAGCCGCTCAGCGTGCGTTCCGGGGCGCAGACCCATTCGATCAGCTTCGCCCCGGAACGCGCCGCGTCGCCCTTCGTCGAAATCGGCAGAGGCAGGGACGGCATCGAACGCGCCGTCTCGTTCAGCATGCGGAGGCTCTGAGTTACGCCCTTTTTTGAGCTGAACGAGAGCATCGGGCGTTCGTTTATGACAAAGCCCTCTCCGTGCCACGGCAGCTGGTTCATCACCTGCCAGCGGTAGCGCTGGATGTTGTCCTGCTTCGTGATGACAGGTTCTTTCATATCCCTGCCGATCCAGAATATTTCCATGCCGTCGGGAAGCTCGACGCTGACGTTCTGTTCCCAGATCGGCAGGCTGCCGGCCATATTTATCGTTTCATCCACGCCGTAGCGGTCCGTGCGCTTTTCTCTGACGACGATGACGACGGCGCGTCCGACTGTGTCGTCGGGCACGGTGACGACGTTCGCCGCCGCCCCGCCGGCGAGCTTCTCTTCTTCTATCGGCAGCGAGCCCTCTTTCATGCCGGTCATCGTGTTGTACCAAGCCGCCTCCTCAATGGCGAGCGAGCCGTTCGCCGGCACCGGATAACGGAGGGTCTTCCAATCCTCCGGCACCCGCTCCCCCATCATGACGATGGTGCAGCGCAGGGTCTCCATCGAACCATCCGCAAGCATCCTTGATTCGTTGTTGCGGAGCCAGACGACCGCGCTGTTCTCTCCGAAGGTTTCCAGCGACGGGACCTCTTTTTTCAGGCGAGCGATCTCGTCCCCGCTGTTCCACGCGTAAGCGGCGTTTGAGGAGATAAGCAGCATCACAGCCATAAAGACAACGGCTTTTTTGAAGAAATTATCCGTCATTTCACGCCTCCCAAAATTATTTATTTTTTCCACAGCATTGTTTATATTTCTTGCCGCTGCCGCAGGGGCAGGGGTCGTTGCGTCCGATCTTGATCTCGTTCACTATGGGCTGCGTCTTGTGGGCGGTGGCCAGAGCGCCGGGGTTTTCCATCTCGTCGCTGTAGGTGCCGCCGGTGACCGCGGGGATATCCAAAGCGTCGCGGCTCTCGCGCCATTTTTTACTGCGCCCTTCCCTTTCCGGCTCTTGGGTGACGACCGAAACGCGCAGGGCAAATTCCGTGATGCCCTCGCGCACCTGGTTCAACATCTCCTGGAAGAGATTGAACGATTCAAACTGATACTCGACGAGCGGGTCCTTCTGGCCGATGGCGCGCAGCCCGATGCCGCGGCGCAGCTCGTCCATCGCGAGCAGGTGCTCCTTCCAGTTTTTATCGAGCACCTCAAGGAAGATATATCTGTATATCTGTTCCGAGAGCGCCTCTCCAAGTTCTTGCGTCCTTTGGTTGAAGCGCGCGCGTATCTCTTCGATGATCTTCGGGCGCGCCTCTTCAAGCTCGACCTCCGCCTGCACTCCGTCAAGGTGGCGGGCGATGCCGGGCCAGAAGAGGGCGTTCAGGCGGACGCTGACGGATTTCACGTCCGGCTCCTCGGCGTTCTTGTCGGCAAAGATCTTATCAAGCTGCGCCTGGGCCGTATCTTCAAGGACCCCCAGCGTGCGCCCGATAATGTCTTCGTCTTCGAGTATCTCCGCGCGCTCCCCGTAGATGGCCTCGCGCTGGCGGTTCATCACATTGTCGTAGGAGAGGAGCTGTTTGCGGATGTCGAAATGCATCTCCTCGACCTTTTTCTGGGCGTTCTCGATCGCCTTGGAGAGCAGCGGATGTTCTATGGATTCGCCCTTCTCCATGCCGAGTTTGTCCATGATGCCGGATATCCTGTCGCCGCCGAAGAGACGGATGAGGTCGTCCTCAAGGGCGATGTAAAAGCGGCTCTCGCCGGGGTCGCCCTGGCGTCCCGAACGCCCGCGGAGCTGGTTGTCTATCCGGCGCGACTCATGGCGTTCGGTACCGATGATGCGCAGGCCGCCGGTCTCGATCACCTTGTCATGCTCCTCGGCGCAGACCTTCTTATACCGGGCGAGGGTCTCGGCATAAAGCTGAGGCTCCGCCGCCGGGTCTATCTCCTGCTTTCCAAGCTCCTCGCGCGCGAGGAATTCAGGGTTGCCGCCAAGGACGATGTCGGTCCCGCGCCCCGCCATATTGGTGGCGACGGTCACTGCGCCGAGACGTCCCGCCTGAGCGACGATCGAGGCTTCCTTATCGTGGACTTTGGCGTTGAGGACGTTATGCGGTATCTTGCGCGCGCGCAGCAGCTTGCTGACCCGCTCCGAATGCTCGATGGAGGCTGTGCCGATCAGGATCGGCTGCCCTTTGGCGTGGAATTCGGCGACCTCGTCGGCCGCTGCGGCGTATTTTTCGTCGGCCGTCTTATAGACGGAGTCGGGCTGGTCGGCGCGGATCATCGTCCTGTGCGTCGGGACCACGATGACCTCGAGCCCATATATCTCTTTGAACTCTTCCGCCTCCGTCAGCGCGGTGCCGGTCATACCTGCAAGTTTTTTATACATGCGGAAGTAGTTCTGCAGGGTGATCGTGGCCAGCGTCTGATTCTCGCGGCCGACTTTCACCCGCTCTTTCGCCTCGATAGCCTGATGGAGACCGTCGGAATAGCGGCGGCCGAACATCAGGCGGCCCGTGAATTCGTCGACGATGACGATCTCCCCATCTTTGACGACATAGTGCACGTCGCGCTGGAAAAGATGGTGCGCTTTCAGCGCCTGCACGATCTTGTGCGAGAGCGAGGAGTTGGCGAAGTCGGTGAAGAGGTTCGGCAGCTTCATGATGCGCTCGGCCTTGGCAATGCCCGCCTCGGTGAGCGCAAGGTTGCGCTCTTTTTCGTCAAGCTCGAAGTCAGTACCCTTCGCAAGTCCGCGGGCGACGCCGTCGGCGACACGGTAGGGTTCCGTATCGTCTTCAGAGGGGCCGGAGATTATCAGCGGCGTTCTCGCCTCGTCTATGAGTATGGAGTCCACCTCGTCCACGATACAGAAGTGGTGGCCGCGCTGCACCTGCTGCTCCTTCTGGATCGCCATGTTGTCGCGCAGGTAGTCGAAGCCGAACTCGCTGTTCGTACCATAGGTTATATCGCAGCGGTAGGCGGCGGCGCGCTCCTCCTCGGGCATGAAGGGAGAGATCACGCCCACCGACAGCCCCATCCCCCTATATACGGGGCCCATCCATTCGGCGTCGCGCGCAGCAAGGTAGTCGTTCACAGTGATGACGTGGACGCCCTTTTTAGCGATGGCGTTGAGGGCCACCGCAAGCGTCGCGACAAGCGTCTTTCCCTCGCCCGTCTTCATCTCGGCGATATTGCCGTCGTGAAGCGCCATCCCTCCGATAAGCTGCTCTTTGAAGTGACGCAGGCCCAGCGTGCGCTTTGAGACTTCGCGCACCCGTGCGAACACCTCGGGCAGGATATCGTCAAGGGATTCTCCGTTGTCGAGCCTTTCTTTGAATACCGCGGCGGACTGCGCCAGCTCCCCGTCGGAAAGCTTTTCAAGCTCCGCCTCGTAGGAATCGATTATCTCAGTCCTTTTCTCATACTTGGCGATCGCCCGGTCGTTCGGGTCAAAGCCAAGCGCCTTTATTACACCATTCAGAAAACCCATCTATAATTTTCCACCTTTCAGACGGCACAACACAACTTGCCGCACACTTCATGCGTTCCATGTCAGGTGATTATATACTTATATATATAGTGAAGTCAAAATCTTTTGTATCAAAAGGGCGTCACCGGCTGGCGCCGCCTCTAAATACCAGCCGGACCGCCTGGGCGAAAGCAGCGCGGGGCTTTAGCCATAAGCCAAAGCCCCGCCGCCTTTTCAAATCTGCTTTTGAGCTGCCGCTTGCGCAGGCGGCGGCTATTTCTTCTTGCCGCCGAGATAGGCCGCCTCGATCTCCGGATTGTGCAGCAGATCGTCCGATTTGCCCTCCATCACGATCTTGCCGGTCTGGATGACGTAGGCGCGGTGCGAGAGCTGCAGGGCCTTCCTGGCATTCTGTTCGACGATGAGGATCGTCATGCCGAAGAGCTTGTTGATTTCGGTAAGCTCTTTGAATATCTCGTTGATGATGATCGGCGCGAGGCCAAGCGAGGGTTCGTCAAGCAGAAGGACGCGGGGCTTCGCCATCAGCGCGCGGCCGATCGCGAGCATCTGCTGCTCGCCGCCCGAGAGCGTCCCCGCGTACTGATTTTTACGCTCGAGCAGACGGGGGAAGAGGCTAAAGACCTCATCCTTTTGTTTTTCTATCTGGCTTCTATCAGACAGCGGAAAAGCTCCCATATCAAGGTTTTCCAGGACGGTCAGCGGAGCGAATACCTTACGTCCCTCCGGCGATAGGCTGATGCCGGCCGAAACTACCTGATAGCTCTTCGCCGGCAGCTCTTTGCCCTCCAGCAATATCTGTCCGGAGGCGCGCGGGACGCTTCTCATGATGGCGTTCATCATCGTGGACTTGCCGGCGCCGTTGGCGCCGATGACGGCGACGATCTCGCCCGCGTAGACGTCAAGCGAGGCCCCCTTGAGCGCCTGGATCGCGCCGTAATTCACCACAAGATCCTTCACGGAGAGGATGGGCGTTCTCTCTTCCATAGCTACTCCTCCTCTCCAAGGTAGGCTTTGAGGACTTCCGGATGATTCTGTATCTCGTCCGGCGTCCCCTCGGCGATCTTCGCACCGAAGTTCATACAGACGATGTGCGGACAAATCGCCATGACCATGTCCATGTGGTGCTCGATCAGCAGGACCGTAAGGTTGAAATCTTTGTGGATGTCGGTGATAAGGTGATTGAGCTGCTCGACCTCTTCCGCGTTCATGCCGGCGGCCGGCTCGTCCAGCAGCAGCAGCTCGGGCTTGAGCGATATCGCGCGGGCGATCTCCAGGCGGCGCTGAAGCCCGTACGGCAGAGTGCCGGCGGCCTGATCGGCGCGGCTGTCGAGTCCGACGCGCTTCAGAAGCTCCATACTCTCTTCGCGGGTCTGAGCCTCCATCTTCTTCCAGCGCCCGGTATGAGTGACCGCCTCCGCAAAGGAGTACGGATAATGCTGCTGCGCCGCGGTCATGACGTTCTCAAGCACCGTCGAGGCCGCGAAAAGGCGCAGGTTCTGGAAGGTGCGGGCGATGCCGAGGCGGATGACCTGGAAGGTCTTGAGTTTGTTGAGGCTCTGCCCCTTGAAGCTTATCGTGCCGCTCGTAACGTCATAAACGCCGGTGACGAGGTTGAAGATCGTCGTCTTTCCCGCGCCGTTCGGGCCGATAAGCCCGGCAAGTTCGCCTTTGCCGATTATGAAACTCATATCACGGACGGCCTGCACGCCGCCAAATGCCTTATTTACATCTCTAAGCTCAAGTACGGGGGTAGTCATCAGCGGGCTCCCTCCTCTGCGGCGCCAGACTTTTTCTTCCTTGAAAAAAGCTTGTTTATATATGCCTTGGTCAGCTCGTTCGTGCCCATGATGCCCTCGGGACGAAGGACCATGACAAGTACCAGCACGAGCCCATAGATAAGCATGCGGTACTGCGATATCGGGCGGAAGAGCTCCGTCACGAGCGTCAGGATCGTCGTGCCGATCAGGCAGCCGCTCATCGAGCCGAGCCCGCCGAAGACAACGATGGAGACAAGCTCCGTCGACTTCGCCATGTCAAACATAACCGGCTGTATGAAGGACATGAATCCTGCCAGCAGCGCGCCGGAAACTCCGCAGTAGAAGCCGGAGATTACGAGGCTCAGAACGCGGAAATGCGGCGTGTTGAATCCAAGCAGCGAGGCGGCGACGTAGTCGTCGCGGCAGGCCTTGAAGGCGCGGCCATAACTGCTGTAGACGAGAAAGAACATCCCCACGGTCATCACAACGAGGAAAACGAGCGCCACCGGCATGGTCGTAAAGCCGTCGATGCCCGGGTAGCCGCGCGCTCCTCTTGTGACCGAGTTCCAGTTTTCGATGACGAGGCGTATCGCTTCGCCGAGTCCGAGCGAGACGATCGCGTAATAGTCGCCGACGAGCTTAAGCGTCGGAAGACCGATCAAATAGGCGAATATCATGGCCAGCACGCCGCCCGCCACGATCGCGACAATAAAATGCACGCCGTATTCAACTGTAAGTATCGCCGCGGTATAGGCCCCGATGGCCATATATCCGGCATGTCCGAGCGTGAAGATACCCGTGAAGCCTGTAAAGAGCGACACACCCAAGGCAGCTATGCAGTTGATGGCGAGCAGAGTAATTATACCTCCGGCATAACCTTCCATGTTGAGCCCCCCTACACTTTCTCGCCGACGGACTTACCAAAGAGTCCGGTCGGACGCACTATCAGCGTTATGATAAGAATGCCAAAGACGACGAGGTCGCGGAACTGGCTTGAAATGAAGCCCGCCGTCAGCATCTCGGCCAGCCCCAAGATGAGGCTGCCGACGACCGCGCCCGGCAGCGAACCGAGGCCGCCGATGACCGCCGCGACGAAGGCCTTGGTGGTGATCATTCCAAGCTGAGGATAGAGCGTGTAGCGGACGGAGAGGAAGATGCCGCCGACTCCGGCAAGAAGCCCGGCGACAAAGAAGACGATGCTGATAAGACGGTTGACGTTCACTCCCATGAGCCCCGCCGTGTTTAGATTGTAAGAGGCGGCGCGTATCGCAAGCCCCCACTTCGTCTTTACGAGAAAAAGCTGGAGTCCGACAAGGAAGACGACGGCCGTCACGAGCGAGAGGATGTCAAAAGCGCTGGTAGTGGCGATACCGAAGAAATTTACCGGATCAGTCGGGATCACGGGAGGCAGGGCACGAAAGCGTCCGCCGACAGTGACCACGAAAATATTCTCGATTACGATGCTCATCCCCATCGAGGCGATAAGCATATAAAGAGTTATCGGCGTGCGTTCCCTGATGGGGCGGTATGCGAGGCGCTCGACCACAATGGCCGAAAGTCCCGCGCCGATGAGGGCCGCAAAAGACGCCAGCCAGATATTCATTCCTCCGGAACGGAGGGCAAAATAGCATATATAACCGCCAATGATAAGAAATCCGCCGTGAGCAAAGTTTGAAAACAGAAGTATCGAATATACCAACGAATAGCCGACTGCGATGAGCGCGTAGACAGAGCCGAGAGATAATCCGTTAATCAACTGTTGGATAAAGGTCTCCAAATTACAACACCTCAACCTTTCCTAGTGCCCAGTTTATGGGCGTTTTTTGAAAAGATGCCCAAGGTCCGGCAAAACGGACCCCGGGCAATGCGCGGTTAATGATTTATTTCGGCTCTACCTTCTTGTAGAACTGTGTCTTGAGGTTGTCATCGACCTTGAGTATTACCCCAGCCTTATTGAGGGGGTTGTGATCCATCGGGTCGATCGTGAGGGTGGCGTGGGTGAGCTTAAGTCCCTTCGTATCTTCGAGGGCCTTCGCGATCGCGGTGCCCTCAGCCTTGCCGGCGCGCTTGATGGCGTCCATTACCCAGCGCATCGCGTCATAAGCCATCGTTCCGTTGACGAACTCTTTGCAGTCGTCGTTGTACTCTTCCTTGTAACGGGCGAAGATCGGCTTCATTCCGGGGTCGTCGAGGTAGGTATGGTTGATCCAATAGGTCCCCTTCAT
>CAKSWL010000046.1 GCA_934511335.1 uncultured Cloacibacillus sp.
GAGTGGATCACAGAGCTGCCCAAGGGAGGAGATTTGCCTTGGGCTCTCTTTTATCCCGCCGACTACGCGCTCGGCGCCGCCAACCTTGGCTTTCATTACATATTCCAGCGGCTGAGGGAGTCGGGGGTGGCGGCGGAGCGCTTCTTCGCCTCACCCGTGCCTTACCGTTCGGTCGACGCGGACACGCTGCTCGAGCGCTTTTCCGTCATCACCGCTAGCATCGCCTATGAGGGAGACATCCCCGCCTTTTACGGGTGGCTCGCCGGGGCCAACATCCCGCTGCTCGCCGAAGAGAGGCGGGCTGGGGCCTTCCCCGTGATCGGAATGGGCGGCGCGCTCTCATACATCAACCCGCTCACCGTCTCCGGCGTCTGCGACTTTATCATCTTGGGCGACGGGATGGAGGCTATAGATTATGCCATCGAGTCCCTGCGGGCCTACGAGGGAGGCTGCGGACGGGAGGAACTTTGGCGGCGGCTTGCCGAAAACCCCGACATTCTGGTGCCGCCCGTCGACATCCGCGGCGGTCTGCTGACGCGCGACCTGCATATCGCCCGCTCTCTCGACCTCAACGGCCCCTACCCGGCACACAGCGTCTGGATGACGGATAGGGGAGCCTTCGGAAAAACGCTGCTGCTTGAGCTTCAGCGCGGCTGTGCGCGCTCGTGCAGCTATTGTACGCTGCCTCAGTGCTTCGGCAGGATGCGCTGGCGAAAGTATGAGATCGTCGAAAAGGCCCTTGAGGATATCTCCTCGCGCTTTACGGTGCCGCAGGCGGGGCTGGTGACGCCGGAGGCGGGGGATTACCCCTTTCTGCCGCAGCTGACCCAACGGCTTATGGAGAAGCGGATCGGCGTCTCCTTCGCCTCCCTGCGCCTCGATCGGCTCAACGAACAGATGATCGCGGCGCTCTGCGGCAGCGGCCGGCGCAGCATCACGGTCGCCCCCGAAACCGGCGGTGAGGCGCTCCGCTTCGCCTGCGGCAAAAAATTCAGCGACGACCTGATCATAGAAAAGCTCGCGATGGCGAAGGCGGCGGGAATAGACCGCGTCAAGCTCTACTTCATGATCGGCCTGCCGGGCGAGAGCGAGGAGGACATAACATCGATGACGGAGCTCTGCCGCCGCATAATCGCGGAGACCGGTCAGCAGCTGACCCTTTCCGTCAACCCCTTCATCCCCAAACCGGGGACTCCTTGGAAGGATGAAATTTTCAGCGGAAAACAGACAATCAGGCAAAAATATGAGAAAATAAAAAAAGATATGCGAACGATAGTGAAAAAAAGGCCTCAGCTGAGGCTTACGGGAATAAAAGAGGCGGAGACGGAGTTCAACCTAGCCTGGTATGGATACCTTGAAAGCCGAGAGCTAGCAAAAAATATAGAAATGGGCATTACAAAACTGCCCACATCAAATAGAGAAACGACACAAAAAGAGCTGGAACGCTTCAAATGACACAAGAGGAGGAGGCTGAATGGTGATTTCCCGCAAGGCGCGCGCGCGCGACTACAAAGATAAAAAACCGCTTACGGCATTTGGGCGGCTGATACTGCCGCTGACGCTCGTCATGGCGCTTGCTCTGCTGTATCTCAGCGTGAAACTCTTCTTTTTCGCTCCCGATAAGTTCGTCAAAGAGCAGTCGCCGCTAGACATCCACAAAGATGAATTTTTGGCCATGCCGGACGGCAAACAGCCGCCCGCCGGCGGCTTTACAGAGGAGATGGAGGACGAAGTTACGATCACTCCGCAAAAGAAAGAGCCGCAAAAAGAACCTCCCAAAAGGGCCGTCCAGCCGCAGGAGGCGGTGAAGAAGCCGACACCGCCGGTAAAAACGAAGCGGGACGATCCTCCCAGCGGGAACGCGCCGGCCTTTGCCCGAACCAAGCCGGCGGCAAAGGCGGAGGGCGGCGCCAGATGGGACATCCAGATCGGCGGCTTCTCCGCGAAAAAGGGAGCCGAGCTCACCGTCAGGCAGGCGAAAGAGGCCGGCTATTCCGTCTATATCGTCGATACCGTGCTCAACGGCCAACCGTTTTATAAGGTAAGGGTAAAAGGGGAAGCGGACAAAAAGGCCTCGGCGGCGCTTTCAAAGCTCCTTGAAAAGGCGGGGTTCCCTGTATATTTAGTGGAAATAAAACGTTAACGGAGAGGCACGGGAGGCTAAAGCGCGCCATTCGTGCCTGTGGTATGATAGATGCCGTGTATAAAGGGAAGGGCTGATCAGTTGAAAATCGGCCGGAGAGCCTAAATCTATGATTTCGTGCAAATCTGCTGGTTTGTCTATCAGATGTACCAGGCGCTGAACGGGCAGGTCAAAAGCGGCGCGCAGGGCGTATAATTGATAGTTGGAGCGACGGCCTGCGCCTGCCCATGACGCGGATGGCGCATCTGAACAGCGGCTCCTAAAGATTATGGATATGAAAGGCGGCCGATCTGATGGCGGGTTTTGTAAAAGAGGTAACTTCAAGGAAAAAGGCGCTGGATGAGATATCAAAGCGTCTTTTTTTCCCGTGGGAATATCCCGTCAGGGAGCTTCCCCTGGGCGAGGCCGTCGGACGCAGATGCGCCTCGGAGATAATAAACGACAGCCCCTATCCGCCCTTCAGCCGGAGCCTGCGAGACGGCTATGCCGTCAGGCACGCGGACGCCGCCGGCGCGACGCCGGGAACACCGCTCTTTCTGACCGGAAAGGGCGAGGTGCTGATGGGCAAGGTGCCGGATTTTGAGATATATCCCTCCGAAGCCGCCGCCATACCGACGGGCGGTATCTTGCCGCGGGGGGCGGACGCCGTCGTGATGCTTGAAGACACCGAGCTTGCCGGCGGCTGGATCGAAGTCCGGCGCGGCGTGCAGGCCGGAGAAAATATCATCCTCGGAGGCGAAGAACTTGCGCCCGGCGAGCGGCTGCTGCCCGCGGGCGGCATGATCGATTTTCGGACTATCGGCATGCTCGCTACGGCGGGAATCTCGCGGCTTTCGACGGTCGGCCTGCGGATCTCGATCCTCTCCACGGGCGACGAAATCGTCCCCGTGGATACGCGCGAGCTGCCGCCGGGCTCTGTTCGCGACGTCAACGGCTGGAACATCAAGGCGCTGCTCTCGCGTTACGGCTTCGCGGCGGAATACCGCGGCATCGTAAACGACGACGGGGCGGCGTTTGAGCGGCGTTTTCATGAGGAGCTCGCAAACTGCGATCTGCTCGTTCTCAGCGGCGGCTCCTCCGTGGGCGTACGCGATCACTGTTCTGAGCTGCTCGCCTCACTGCCCGCGCCGGGGCTTCTCGTGCGGGGGCTCAACATCGTACCCGGCAAGCCGACGCTCATCGCGGCGGATGCGGCGGCGCGGAAGCTGGTGGTCGGCCTTCCGGGGCACCCGCTCTCCTGTCTTGCCGTCGCCTTTACCGTTCTGCTGCCGTTGCTTATGCAGCGTATCGGCGCAGCGGAGCCAGAATGCGGCACACGGACGCGCCTGCGCCTCTTACGCGACCTTGCGGCGCGCACGGGGCCCGAAGAATTTGTGCCTTGCGCCCTCGGCGCGGACGGCAGCGTCGTGCCGCTCGCCGCGAAATCAGGCTACATTTCAATATTGGCAAAGGCCTCCGGCTTCATCTGCATACCGGAGGACCGGGAGACTATCAGAGCTGGCGAAGATGCGGAGGTTTGGCTGTGGCAGTAAAATTTCCTGAACATATTACGCTCGGCGAGGCCTGGGGGATCCTCTCCTCGGCCTTTGCGGACTATTCGGAAAAATTCCGGACGAAACTTGAGATATCGGCGGCGCTCGGACACCTCCTGACGGAGGATGTCACCGCCGCCCGCAACGTGCCGCACTACGCGGCCTCGGCGGTGGACGGCTACGCATTGCGTGCCGCGGCGACTGCGGGGGCATCCTCCGCCACCCCCGCGCGGCTGCCGGAGGATGCCTGGCAGTGGATGAACACTGGCGCGGCGCTGCCCGACTGGGCGGACGCGGTGCTGATGGTGGAAGATTCCTCGCTGGATGGCGGCGAACTGGTCGTCTACAGGTCCCTAACACCCTCGGCAAACGTGCGTCCGCTCGGCGAGGACGTCATGGCGGGCCAGATCATCGCGCGCGAGGGCGAACCAGTGACCCCGGCGCTGATTTCCCTCTTCCTCTGCGCCGGCATCGACGAAGCGCCTGTGAAAAGAAGGCCGAAGAGCCTCTTCATTCCGACGGGAGACGAGATAATCTCACGTGAAAAATGGCTCGCCCAGGAGCGCCAGCGTTCGGGCACAGTGGCGGAGAGCAACTCGCTCTTTATCGCCGCTTCCTTCCGGCAGTGGGGTTTTGAAGTGGACGTCGCCCCGATACTGCCCGACGTGCCGCAGATATTAAAGGAATATGTCGAAAAGGGCGCGGCGGAATACGATTTTGTGCTCGTCGGCGCCGGCTCGGCAAAGGGCAGGCGCGACCATACGATAGAGGTCTTCGAGGAGCTTGGAGAGGTGCTGTTCCGCGGCGTGCGCATGAAGCCGGGGCGGCCGGCGATGGCCGCCGTGATCGCGGGAAAGCCGGTGATCTGCCTTCCAGGCTTCCCGATGTCCACAGCGGTGGTACTCTGGTCGCTCGTCTATCCGCTCCTCCGGCAGCTTGCCGGCGAGGGCGGCTCTCTGCCGGATCTGGTGCGCGAAGCGCTGGGAGTCAGAAAAATCATGAAGACGCGGCTGCTCGTGCAGCATTCGTCCGCCGCGGGAATCGAGGAGTGGCTGCGCATGAAGGTGGCGCGTGTCGGCGACAGGCTCTATTCGTGGGCGCTCACCTCGGGAGCGAGCGTCCTCTGGGCGCTCGCCGAGGCGGACGGCATCGCGATGCTTCCTTCCTCCGCGCTCGAGTGCGAGCGGGAGAGCCCTGTCGAACTTTGGATGACGCGCGAGGTTGACCTTGCAAAAAGGGTGCTCTTCCAGGGCTCCGACGACCCCGCGATCCAGCTGCTCGTCACGCCGATACGCCGGCGAGGCGCGGACTTTGCTTCGCGCGCCGTAGGCAGCATGGGCGGCCTCGCCGCCCTCTCGCGCGGCGAATGTCACCTAGCCGCGGCGCATCTGCTGGACGAAAATACCGGCGGCTACAACGACGCCTTTATCGAACGCTTCTCCAAGGGGCAAAAATGGCGCCGCATCCTCATCTTTTACCGGACGCAGGGCATCATCGTCCAAAAGGGGAATCCTCGGGGGATAAACGGCTTCCATGACCTCTGCGTCCAAGACGTCGTCTTTTCCAACAGGCAGCCGGGGGCCGGCACGCGGGTGCTCTTCGACCACCTGCTCAAAGAGGAGGGGGTTGCGCCGGAGAAGATCAAAGGTTATTCGCAGATCTGCACGACCCACATGGAGGCGGCGAACCGCGTCCACACCGGCCTGGCGGACGCCACGCTCGGCATCAAGTCGGCGGCGGATGCTCTGGGCCTTGAATTTATACCGATCACCGAAGAGCCTTACGAGCTCGTCATCCCTGAAGAATACATGGAACATCCGGGGATCAGGGCCCTCCTCGCGAGCCTTGAGGACGAAGAGTGGCGCGGAAAGGTCGAAGAGATGGGCGGATACAGATGGCCGGATTGACGGAGCTGCGGGACGACTACGGACGCAGGCTGAATTACGTCCGTATCTCGGTGACCGACAGGTGCAACTACCGGTGTACCTACTGTATGCCGCCGGAGGGCGTCAAATGTCTGAGCCACGAGGACATCCTGCGCTACGAGGATATAAAATTCCTCTGCCGCGTATTCGCCGGCCTGGGAGTGGCGAAATTCCGCTTCACGGGAGGCGAGCCGCTCGTGCGCAAGGGACTTGTGCCCTTCCTCAAGGAACTGCACCGAGAACTGCCGGAAATCAAGACGGCGCTCACGACGAACGCCTCGCTGCTCGGCGAATATGCGGAGCAGCTTGCGGAGGCGGAGATTCACTCGCTCAACATCAGCCTCGACACCCTCGACCCGGAAAAATTCGCGCGGGTTACGAGAATCGGAACGATCGACGGCGTCTTTACGGGAATACGCGCCGCAAAGGCCGCCGGCATCAAAAACGTGAAACTCAACGCCGTCCTCATCAGAGATTTCAACGATCAGGAAATTGCAGATCTGCTCGCCTTCTCGCGGCGCGAGGGGCTGCTGCTGCGGCTCATAGAGTTTATGCCGCTCCAGGACAGCGTCTGGGACAAGAATTCTTTTATCAGTGGTGAAGAGATACTTGCGATGCTCCCCGGCGGCGACGCCTGGAAGCGGAAAACGAAGTCCTCCTGTGACGAGGGCCCCGCGCAGTATTACTTCAACGAGAAGACGGGGGACGTCGTCGGAATAATCACGGCGGTCTCCAACCATTTCTGCAAAAATTGCAACAGGCTGCGCGTCTCCGCCGAAGGAAACTTAAGAACATGTTTGTTTGACCCAACTGAAACTGCCCTAAAAGAATTGATCCAACAGCGGGACTTAGCGGCGCTGCGCGAAGCGATCCTGCGCAGCGTGCGCGAAAAGCCGCGCTGCTGGAGCGACATCAATACCGGCAATCTTCAGATGTCGGGAATTGGAGGATAAAAGATGGGAGAATATACGCATTTCGACGCCGAGGGCCGTCCGACGCTCGTCGACGTCAGCGGCAAAGCGGTCACTAAACGCACCGCCTGGGCTGAGGGCTGGCTATGCCTGCCAGACGAGATATATAGGACCGTGTCGCAGGGGGCGGTCAAAAAGGGCGACCCCTTTTCGATCGCGGAGCTCGGCGGCATCATGGGAGCCAAAAAGACCCCCGACCTCATACCGCTCTGCCACACCATACGGCTCGACAATATCAAGGTCAAATGTGACCTGGATCATGATAAAAGAGCCCTGAAGATAACCTGCTGTGCCACAGCCTCCGAGGTTACGGGCGTGGAGATGGAGGCCCTTACGGGAGTCTCCGTCGCGGCGCTCACCTTCTACGATATGTGCAAGGGCATCGACAAAGGTATGGTCATCAAAGACATCCGCCTGCTGAAAAAGACCGGCGGCAAGAGCGGAGAATGGAACGCCGCCGAAAAATTTATCACAGACGGCGGCTCCGAAGGAGGAAAGGCTGAATGAGAATCTTAAGATTATGGGCGCCGTCGCTGATCGGCGATCACACCCTTTGCTACGTCCACACGAACCGCGAGGGCAAGAGCTGCATAAACGAGGTGGAGATCCCTGTTAAATTCGCCCGCGCGGGCGAACCGCTCGACGGCGCGGGATACGCGGGCGCGATGACCCTTGTCCTGCCGCCGGAGGCGGAGTTGCACGGGGGAGACTTCTTCTCTGTGGGAAACGGCGGCACCCTGCTGCGCTGGCAGGAAGAAAGCTCCTCCTTCAAAATCTGCACCGCGGGATTTCTCGGCGTCTCTGAGCCGGTGGAAATATGGCATCCGATCAGGACCGCCGTGCTCACCGTCAGCGACAAGGGCAGCCGCGGCGAACGCGCGGACACCGCGGGGCCGGAGCTTGAGCGGCTCGCCTTCTCACGGGGCTGTGTCGTCGAAGAGAGGAAGATCGTCCCCGACGACCCGGAGCGGATATGTGAGACCGTGCGCGAATGGGCGGGAAAGGGGATATCCCTCATCCTCACGACGGGCGGCACCGGCCTTTCGCCGCGCGACAACACGCCGGAGGCGCTGTTGTCGATCGCCGACAAGACCGTTCCCGGCTTCGGCGAAATGATGCGCATCGAGACCCTCAAATACACGCCGCGCTCCTTCCTCACACGCTCCGTGGCGATCGTCAGGGAGCGCTCGCTCGTCGTCGCCTTTCCCGGCAGCCGGCGCGGGGCGGGACAGTGCTTCGAGGCGGTCGCCGGCGGCCTGCGTCACGCCGTGGAGACCCTCGCCGGCAGCGCGTCGGAGTGCGGCGAACAGGGCGGGCGCCGCCGCTAGCATCCCGTTTGACAACGACAGCGCCGGATTTGGCAGGCTTATGGCCGCCTTTCTGAAACGTTCAAGGCCGGCAGAACGTCCACGGTAAAGCGCGGTTCGACATATCCGCGCCGGGCCGTACCGAGGGCGGCGCGCCTGGCTTCCATCCGCTGCGCTGACTTCCGCGGATATATGGAATGTAAGCCGCCTCTGTCTGGGCGGCGGCTGCCGCTATGCAAAGTCTTCGTTCGCGGCGGCTTGTAAAAAACGTGCTCTACATCCCCGCGCCAATCAGCGCCGCACCCAAAGCGCCCGCGTATTGAGCCCTCTCGGGGATGACCACGCGGCGTTTGGTCTTTTTCTCTATCAGCCTGCCTAGCAGCCTGTTCTGCGCGCAGCCGCCGGTGAAGCAGATATCCCCGTAGTCGGAGAGCCGGGAGATGAGGTTTGCCGCGCGCTGGGCCACGGAGTCGAGCAGCCCTAGGCAGATGGACTCCTTTGCCACACCCTGCGACAGCAGCCCGATCACCTCGGATTCCGCGAAGACGGCGCACATGTTGCTTATCGGCTGAAAGGCCGTCTCCTCCGGCACCGCGCAGAAGTCGGCCAAGGTGCAGCCGAGATGCGCCGCCATATTTTGCAGGAAACGTCCCGTGCCGGCGGCGCATTTATCGTTCATGAGGAAATCCCTCACCTTGCCGTCCGGGCCGAGGGTGATCACCTTTGAATCCTGCCCGCCGATATCGAGGACGGTGGAAGCTTCGGGACAGAGGTAATGCGCCCCCGCGGCGTGGCAGGTGATTTCGGTCACCCGCTTGTCGGCCGCGAAGATGTTTCTGCCGTAGCCGGTCGCCGTAATATGGAGGTCTTCGTTCTTATGTATGTGTCCGCGCCTTCTCACCTGCGCCACCGCCTTCGCCGCGCTTTCGCCCGGCGTCCAGCCCGTGGGGGTGAGATAGAATTTAAGGCCGCCGCCGTTTAAGAGAACGCCCTTGGTCGCAGTGGAGCCGATGTCGATGCCGATGCTGGCCATCAGAGCATCTCCGTGAAGGCGCCGAACCTAGTGGACAGCTGGCCGAGGTCGCCCTGCGAGTAGTCGGTTTCCACCGCGAGATAGGGGACGCCTTCGTCCGTGAGGAACTGGCGGACGGCGTAGGATTCGACGTTGTAGGTGTGACAGGCCTGAAGGATGACGTCGACTACGCCGTCGGCGCGGTATTTTTCCACGTAGTGGCGCAGCAGCTCTTCCCGTCCCTTGTTGGGCGACATCACGGAACAGGGGATGGCGAGGTATTTTTCCGCGATGGCGTCGAGCGGGGCGACATCCTCCCGGACTTTGTAGTGCGAACATTTGAGGTTGCCGCAGTTCTCAAAGCCGACGACGAGCGAGGCGCATTCCGGAGATTCAAGGGTGTCCACGATTTTTTCCAGCGATTTTCCCATCGGGCAGCCGGTGATGAGTATACGGTGGGCGGCGACGTCCTGGCGGCGCTGCCCGTTGATGTAGTTTTCGAGGATTTTGTCGACCAGCTCGTTGACCTTCGCAATGCTCTTTTCATAGTCGAAGGTAAATTTGAGATAGTCGGAGACGAGCATAATCTCTTTGCCGGTGACAACCGCGTCGGGTAGTTTTGAAAGGTCGTAGAAGCGGAGCGCCGCCGCGTGCATCGCGTTTCTGAGCGAGATGGAGGCCGCAAGCTTTTCGTCGGTGATCGTGGTGCCGCAGATCTCTTCCAGCCTCTCCTTGAGCGACGCGACCTCATGTTTCCAGAGCTGGAGGCTCAGCGGGTGTTCCCGGCGCTGCGGCAGCTGCATCACGTGCGTGGGGCGCAGCTTGCCCAGCAGCTCGTACATCTTCTTCTTGCCGTCGCAGGTGGTCTCGCCGACGACCAGGTCACAGAAGTGGAAGTAGGGACAGGTGTCGGTGAGGGCGAATCCATAGCTGGATTTTATGAGCGGGCAGAGGTTGCGCGGCAGGTGCTTTTCCGCCGCGGCGATCGGTTTTTCGCTGGTGCTGCACAGCGAGACGGAGATGCCGCCTGCGGCGTTGATCAGCTCCCACGGCGTAAACGTGCAGTAGGTGCCGATCACGGGACGCCCCGCCTCTTTCAGCTCTTTTACAGCCACCGGGCCGTGATGGACGGCCTCGCGCATCTCGTCTAGTATCTTATCTATGTCGTTGTACATTTAACTCTCCCCTTCGGTCTGATAAGTGGTTTTTCGGCCGCTCTGAAACAGAGACCCGCGTCAGGCAGATAAGGGAAGAGGGAAGAAGAAACGGAAGTTTTGTCAGCCGCTTATATGCCGCGCGCTCATTATGGAATGTAATGCAGTCCCTGCATTGAGCTCGGATCATGTAAAGAATATCGCCTTATGCGGCAAGCTGACTCACCTCCAATAATATACTGGGGTATATTTTACTACATAGCGGCCCCACGGATAAACATAACGCGGCAAGATTTGTTATAATGCACATAAATGAAGATATGCATCATTCCCGTTGCCGGTTCTGTTATCTATAGTATGCTGATATACTGATACCCGACGTGAGTATGCAAAAACCGCCTCCGGCAAAGAGAGATGATTTACTTGGAAAGAAAAAGAGAGATCAAACGCTGCGTCATCATTACGGGCATGTCGGGCGCGGGAAAATCTTCCGCTCTCAACGTATTTGAGGATCAGGGCTTCTACGTGATAGACAACCTGCCGCCCACGCTTCTGCCTCAGCTTCTGGAGGTGCTCGAGGGCCACCAGTCGGCGGTAGCGAACGGCGTAGCGGCGGTGGTGGACGTCCGTGGGCAGGAGCTGTTGCACGACCTGGTCAACGTCGCCGCACGGCTGAGGGAAAATAACGTCCGCACGGATATCCTTTTCGTCGACGCCTCCGACGAGACTCTCGTGCGCCGTTTTGAGACGACGCGCCGCCGCCATCCGCTCGCCGAGGGGATGACGATCCTTCAGGGCATTCAGAACGAGCGTAAGCTCCTCAACGGCATAATAAAAAATGCCGATATCGTTATTGATACAACAGAATTAAAACTGCCCAAATTTAAAACACGGCTGCTGGATGCAGCGGGCATGTCGATAGAGGAGCCTGCGGTGATCGTCAGCTCCTTCGGCTTTAAGTACGGGCCGCCGCAGGACGCCGATTATCTCCTCGACGTCCGTTTCCTGCCCAACCCAAATTACGTGGACGAGCTCCACACGCTCTCGGGGATGGACGAGCCGGTCCGCATGTATCTTGAAAGCTTTCCCGCACTGGGAGAGTTTGTGAGCCGCGCGGGGGAGCTGCTGGGCTACGTCTCCTCAATCTACTGCGAGACGGGCAAGCGGCAGCTGCATATCTGCGTCGGCTGTACCGGCGGGCGGCACCGTTCGGTCGCCGTCACGGAGATTTTGGGCGCCCTCCTCAAGGCGGCCGGCCGGCGCGTCAAAGTTCAGCACCGTGATATAGACAAGGGAAATCTCTGGTGAACGCGGCCCTCTGGATACTGACCTTTATGATCGCCTTCCTGCTCGGCGGGGCGTCCGCCTATTTCGCCGCGCCGAAGCGCCGTCGGTTTCGTAAAAAACTCGCCGAGCGCCACCGCATCATGTCGAACGCCCTTGAGTTCCGGCTTTCGCTGGGGCCGCGCGTCGTCGCCATCGGCGGCGGCACGGGGCTTTCGACGCTGCTTTCCGGCCTGAAAGGCTTCACGCGGAATATCACGGCGGTCGTCGCCGTCACGGACGAGGGCGGCAGCTCGGGGCGGCTGCGCCAGGAGTGGGGCATGCTGCCTCCGGGCGACATCCGCAACTGTATCGTCGCCCTCGCGGAGAATGACAGCTCGCTCAACAGCCTGCTCAATTTCCGCTTCGACCGCGGCGAGCTCAAAGGTC
>CAKSWL010000047.1 GCA_934511335.1 uncultured Cloacibacillus sp.
GAACCAGAGCGGATGGAGGGCGTCATTGTGCTCACATTCCGCGGCACGCCCGACAATAAATACAACAGCGGCGAGTGGTTCCCTGGGCAGAACGATTTTCGCGACGAAACGATGCTTACCGGCCACGCGCGCCACGTCGGCGACCGGCTCGGCCTCGTGCTCGCCGCAGACGAGGATACCGCCCGCGCCGCGCTGCGCGTGATAAAAGTGGCATATGAACCGCTTCCGGCCGTCGTCGACATCCGCGAAGCGGAAGAAAAGGCGGCGTTGCTTCACGAAGACGGCGAGAGCGCCTTTCCCGGACATATCGAATACGGCGACGCCGACGCCGCCTTCGCCGACGCCGCTCACATTGAGAGCGACGAGATATACACGCCGAAGATACACCATGCGGCGATGGAGACTCACTGCGTCCTCGCGCTGCCGCGCCCGGAAAACGTGGTTGAGATCCATACTCCGTGCCAGATAATATTCGGCGTGCAGCACGCGGTGGCACAGGTGCTGCCGCTGCCTCTCTCGAAGATCCGCGTCGTCAAGGCCAATATGGGCGGCACCTTCGGAGGCAAGCAGGAGGTGGTCTTTGAGCCTCTCTGCGCCTGGGCCGCCTGGAAGCTGCGCCGCCCCGTGTTTATTAATACGAACCGTGCCGAAACGATACTCGCGACGCGCACGCGCGCGGCGATGCTGGGGCGCGTGACGACGGCGCTTGACGCGAAGGGGCATATCCTCGCACGCAAATTTGAAATAACGGCCGACGCCGGAGCCTATCTGACGGGGACGAAAAAGGTGATGATGGCGATGGGCAAGAAGGCCTCGCGCCTATACCGCATCCCCGCGCTGGTTTACGATGGGCGCGTCGTGCGCACCTCGACGACGCCCGCCGGCGCCTGCCGCGGCTACGGCTCGCCGCAGATCCACACGATCACCGAGATACATACGGATCTCATGTGCAGACGCCTCGGTCTCGACCCAGTGCGTTTCCGTCTCGACAACTTAGTTCACGACGGCGACGCCGACCCGAGCGGCGCTTCCAATATAGGCAAAGCGCGCGTTATCGAGTGTCTCACGCGTGGCGCGGAACGCTTCGGCTGGGAACGGCTTCGCGAACCATCGGAAAGCCCCGACGGACGTTTCGCCGCGGCGGCGGGCTTTGCCTGCTGTACTCACGGCAACGGCTATTACAAAACCGTTTATCACGATATGACGCAGATGTCGCTGCGCATCCTGGAGGACGGTTCGGCGATACTGCGCACGGCGGTTCACGAGCTTGGCAACGGCACGACTACCGCTTTAGCGCAGATCGTTGCGGAGACTACGGGAATAGATATTTCGAAAGTGACGGTCACGGAGGGCGACACGAATTTCAGCTCTTACGACGCCGGCTGTCAGGCGAGCCGCGTCATCTATGTCTGCGGCGAATGCGCGCGTCTCGTCTCAGAGGAAGCCGTCAAACTGCTATGCGCCAAAGCTTCGGAAATATACGGCGCCCCCGCCGAGCTTCGCGGCGGCTTCGTCGTCGTCGGCGGCAAGAAGATAGAGATCGGCGAGGCCGTGCGCAGCGTAATGATGAAGAAGAGCTGTTCGATCGAAGTTCACTATGAGCACGCGCCTGAGGCCAACCCCGCCTCGTTCGGCGTTCACTTCGCACAGGTGAGGATAGACAAGCTTACGGGCTTGGTCAGGGTCGAGAAATATCTTGCCGTCCACGATGTGGGACAGAGCATAAACCGCAGCTTCGTTGAAGGGCAGATATACGGCGGCGTGCAGATGGGCATCGGCATGGCTCTATGCGAGGAGCTTGCCTATAGCCCGGAGGGCAGGCCGAAGGCGGAAAATTTTGATAAATACCACATGGTCAACGCCCCCGACATGCCGGAGGTGGAGATCATGCTCGTCGAAGAGGGCGAGCCCGGCGGTCCCTACGGCGCCAAGAGCATCGGCGAAATCTGTACCGTACCCGTATCGGCCGCGGTGGTCAACGCCGTCAACAGGGCGCTGGGGGCATCTCTCACTGAGCTGCCGCTGACGCCGGCGAAGGTTGCGGCGGCCGCGTCGGCAAAAAAAGATAATAAGGGGTTAAGCCCCTCGTTATAAAAAATAAAGGGAGGCAGTTTTTATGGATTCTGGAAAATCTCCAATGGATGTGAAAAAAGAAGTGCGCTGGGAAGTCTTCATCCCCGCATACCTCGTCGTAGCGGCGGCGGCCGTCGTCGGCATCGTCAACAAGGACGCGCTGACGAAGGCCAGCAACCTGTTCTTTTTCTGGTCGCTCGACAGCTTTGGCTGGCTCTATCAGCTCTCGATTATGGCAAGCTTTGTGCTGGTCGCGGTAGTTACCTTCTCCAAGATAGGCAATATGAGGATCGGCGGCAAGAATGCCAAGCCAAAGTATAGTTTCTGGACATGGTTTGCGATGGCGCTCACGGGAGGCATCGCCACCGGTATCGTCACCTGGGGCGTCAACGAGCCTGTGATCTACCTCGGCAACGTCTGGGGCGAGCTCAACACGCTCGGCATCGCGCCGGGGACGACGGAGGCCGCGATCTTCGCGATGGCGCGCACCTATTATAACTGGACCTTCGTGCCCTACGCGATCTACGCGATGTGCGGGCTGCTCGTCGCCTACGTCTATTATCACAAACGGGACAGCCTTACGGTTACGGCGACTTTGAAGCCGCTCTTCGGCGAAAAGGTGACGACGGCCGCCGCCTCCGCCGTGATAGACACGCTATCGATGCTTGCTCTGACGATCGGGCTCGCGACGGGGCTGACGATGGCCATCACGCTGACGATCACGGGACTTAAAAGCGGCTACGGCATCAACGAAAGTCTGCCCCTTTTCATCGCCATCGGCGTAGCCATCATCTTCGCCTTTACCTTCTCCACATACGTCGGCCTAGACAAAGGGCTTAAAATAGTCGGCAATCTCAACGCCTGGTTCTACTACGGGCTGATACTGATCCTATTAGTCGCCGGGCCGACGCTTTTCATCCTCAGGATCGGCACCGCGGGGCTGGCTACATGGATGCACAACTTCTGGCTCTGGGGCCTTGACCCCATCGATATCGGCGGCGCGCCGCTCACCCGCTCCTGGACGCTCTTTGACTGGGCCTTCTGGGTCGGCTACGCGCCGGTGACCGGCATCTTCCTCGCCATGCTCTCATATGGCAGGACCGTGCGCGAGTACATGATCGTCAACTGGGTGCTGCCCTCTATATTCGGCATCATCTGGTTCGCCGTTTGGGGCGCGAGCGCGATGCACATGCAGATGACCGGCGCGGCGGACCTCGTGGGTGCGATCAACACAGGCGGCGCGGTCATGGCGCTCTGGGAATTCCTTAAAAAGCTGCCCTTCGGCATCGGCTATATCGTGCTTCCGGTCAACATCCTCGTCATTCTCGCTTCGTTTATAACCTGCGCGGACGCGACGCTGACCAATATCGGCTCGATGTGCATGCGCAACGTCCCCATCGGCACCGAACCGCCGGCGAAGATGAAAATCGTCTGGGGGATATCTGTCGGTATCGTCTCCATCATCATGGCGGCCTTCGGCGGCGGCGCCCAGGGAGTCGACGGCGTCAAGGCGCTTTCCGCCGCGGCCGGCTTTACCGTGCTCTTCATCTTCGCGATACAGGTGGTCGCTTTTGTCAAGGTCTTCTTTATGGATAAATTCCAAGAAGAGCCGGTGGAGGATGTGCGGAAATGAAAATTATCCTGACGGGAAAAGAGCTGACGATCGACAAAGTGTGGGAGATAGCGGTCAACGGCGCGCAAGTTGAGATCAGCGCTGAGGCGAACGAAAGGCTCGAAGCCTCGCGCAGGCTCGTCTACGAGCTTGTGGATGCCGACGTGCCCGTCTATGGCTTCAACACCGGGGTCGGCTGGAACAAAGACCATAAGATAGCAAAGGAATTTTTTGAGGATTTCAACCGCAAGCTGATATATTCGCATTCCTTCGGCGTGGAGCCCGAGGCGTCGGAGGCCGAAGTGCGCGCGATCATGGCGGTCAGGCTCAACTGCCTGCTGCTGGGCTACACCGGCATCCAGCCCGCCGTAGCGCGGCGCTACGCCGAGCTGCTGAACGCCGGCCTCCATCCCGTGGTCCCCGAAAAGGGCTCCGTCGGCGAAGCCGACCTCACGCCTCTGGCCCATATCGGCTTGGTGATGATCGGCGAAGGCGAAGCGAATTATCAGGGCCGCCGCATGAGCTCAGCCGAAGCGCACAAGCTAGCCGGCCTTGAGCCGGTCGTGCTGGGGCCGAAGGATGGCTTGGCGATCGTCAGCTCTAGCTCCTTCTCCGCTGGTGAAGCGGCGCTGGTGATGAAAGAGCTTGAAGAGCTCGCCGATATGGGAGACGTCATCTCCTGCCTCTCACTGGAAGGGCTTCACGGCAACACCTCGCCGCTCGAACGCGGGGTGATGGCGGCGCGCGGGCTGGAGGGGCAGGCGCAGAGCGCGGAAAATATGCGCAAATACCTTGAGGGCAGCGATATATACGAAACCTATCCCGGCAAGCCGGTACAGGACCCTCTCTGTTTCAGAGGCGCGGCCTATATCAACGGCTCGCTGCGCGACGCGCTCTCCTACGCGCAGAAATATCTCTTCGTCCAAATGAACAGCACGGATGACAACCCCTGCCTGCTGCTTGACGAAAGGCGCATCATCTCCAATTCCAACTTTGAGACGACGACGCTGGCGACGGCGATAGAGATGCTCTCGATCGTCCTCAGCCACGTCTCGCGCATCTCCTGCTACCGCATGCTGAGGCTTGCCAACCCCGAACTGACGAAGCTGCCGCGATTTCTTAGCCATGACGGCGGCGAGTCGCATTGCTTCGGTGCGATACAGAAGTGTTTCGCCTCGCTCGACACGGAGATACGCCACCTCTCCAACCCCTGCTCGGTAGATTATCTATCGCTTGCGGGCTCTATAGAGGATCACTCGAACAACACGCCGCTCGTTGTGCGGCATCTGCGCCAGATAGTAAAGAACCTCCAGTATATCTACGGCATGGAGCTGATACACGCCTGCCAGGCGATAGAACTGCGCAAGCAGAAGTGGGCGTTTACCCAGGGCAAAGGTACGACAGCCGCGTATGACGCCTTCCGCCGCCTGATCCCGCTCTACACCAACGACCGGCCTCTGGCCCCCGACGTTGAGAAGGCCTACGAATTCGTCAAAAGCGCGGCGATTTTAAAGAGCGTCAAAGAGGCGCTGTAACTTTTCACCTTATAAACAAGCGCGGCGGCAGAGGGCGGGGAGGTTTTCGCCTTTTGCCGTCGTCGGCAAGATCATATTCCACGAGAGATAAGATCAGCAATGGCTTGCCCATCGCGCAGCCGACGCAGGCCGCAAAGACGGCGGAGCTGAAACTTCCGGCGCTGCCCGCGGCGACGTGCGCGGCATCCTTTCATGTGTTTGCCCTGGTACTGTTGGTGCTTTATAATCTATCATTATTGCAAAATAACCGATATGAGGTGCTGAAGATGCCAAAGACAGATATAGCGACATTTAACGTGAACTCGGTGAAGAGCCGCCTGCCGATCCTCGATACGTGGTTCTCCTCGGAGAATGCCCCCGACATCCTCTGCCTGCAGGAGACCAAATGCCGTGATGAGGAATTTCCTGCCGCCTTCTTCGAGGAAAAGGGATATCACTGTGTATTTAGAGGGATGAAGAGCTACAACGGCATCGCCGTGCTCTCGCGCGCGCAGCCGGACGAATGTGAATTCGGCCTCGGCGACGAAGGCGAGGAGGGACGCGATGAGTCCGAACAGGCGCGCGTGGCGCTCGTTCGTTTCGGCGAACTTACGGTGCTCAACACCTATATCCCGCAGGGCAAAGAGATAGACGATCCTGACTACCCCTATAAGCTGCGCTTCCTCGGCCGTGTGCGCGGCCTTTTGGAGCGAAAATGCCGCCCTTCGGACAAGGTCGTCTGGCTCGGAGACCTCAACGTCGCGCCGACCGCTATCGACGTCACTAATCCCAAGAACAAAAAGAATCATGTCTGCTTCCATCAAGATGTGAAAGAGGCGCTTTCCCGGGCGATGGAATGGGGGCTCGTCGACATCTTCCGCGAACACCTGCCGGGGGCGGGCGAATATACCTTCTGGGACTATCGCGTTAAAGACTCGCTTGCGCGGAACATCGGCTGGCGCATAGACCACATCTTGGGAACGCATAGCGCCGCCGCGCTCTGCACGGGAGTCAGAGTGGAGCGCGCTTTGCGCGCGATGGAGAGGCCCTCGGACCACACGGCCGTAGTCGGCACCTTTGAACTGTGATAAACGCCGTTTAAAGACGACTTGTCCTTAGACTGCGGCATGACAGGGATGGTTTTTCATGCCCCTTTCTCGGAGATGACGAGAAAAGTTTTTAGGAAAGGCTGATCGATTGAAAATCAGTCGGAATAATAACCGGCGCAGAACCCGCTGATTACGGATATAAAGCCGAAATCTATGATTTCGTGCGGATCGGCTGGTTTAACTATCAGATGTGCCAAGTGCTGAACGGGCAGGCCAGGAGCGGTGCGGGATTCGGTATGACTGTCGGCCGGTCTCCGGCCTATCCGCTTCTGTAAGGCGGAGGGATGTGCTCAAAACCGTTTGCGTGATAGCCCGCGTGCTCATAGAAGTCCTTTCTGCGCGGGGATGCCTCGTCGATTGGAATGGCTGTCTCCAAAATCGCACTCTCGCCCTTATGTGAAGGCAGCGCCGGCGTCCGGCCTCCGTAATTATCGCCCCTCCGCTACGGTGTGACGCTGAAATGCCCCGCATATGTGAGGCATGTCTTCTTCCAACATTGGAGCAGCCCAAGAAAAATATCCCCGTCCAATCGCCCTCTGTCTGCCCGCCTGTCGCCGGCCCTTTTGTGTGAAATAGAATATCTGATACGCCGGATGAAAGCACCGGGTTTTTAAGGGAGGCGCTGGGCATCCCGTGCCGCAGACGGCGGTGAGGCGCGGCGGCCGGTCTTTTATGAAATTACCCTCAGAAGCATAATTTGCGGTTGACAAGTTAGCTTAAGCTAATGTATCATATGCCCGTTGGTTAGCTAGGCCTAACTCATATAAAGAAAGGGGATATGGACAAGATGACAAGAAACTCTCTGGAATCGCTTATCGCCTTTCATTGCGCGCCGGCGCTGGCGGGGATAAAGGCCGCGAATCTCTTTACGTTGCGCCATGTTCAAGCACAGCCGACGGACGGCGGCCTGGAGGCCGCGCGCACGCGGCTCGCCGCGTTTGATATCAGCATGGAGACTCTCTGCCGGTGTGAAAGATACGCCCTGATTCTCGTCTACCGTGAGGATCTGCTACGCAGGGCCTTCACTCCCGCGGCGGAAACCTTTCTGGAAGGTTATGGGTATCCCGCCGGTTCAAGCGTCGCCGAAAAGCTCTCCCATTTAAAGAGCCGCCTTTCGTCCTACAGCGAGTTTCCCCACGAGATCGGCGTCTTCCTCGACTATCCGCTCGCGGACGTCAAAGGGTTCATCGAGAACAGAGGCGGCGCTTACAAGGCCTGCGGCCTGTGGAAGGTCTACGGGGACAAGGACGGTACGCTTGCGCTCTTTGAACGCTACAAGCGGTGTACGGAATACTTCTGTAAAAAACTGGAGGCGGGGTGGGGGATGACGCAGCTGCTGGCGTCGCCGGCGGCCTTTGAATCGGCCTCCGACGGCTTTGCGCGCGCGCCGTACCGCGAAGGCTTTTGCCGCTCGGCCTCTGCGTATGCCTGATAGGCCGCGCGCTGCCGCCGCCGGCCCGTCGACCGCGGCGCTTGTGAGATAGTTTTGTGTTTTTCAATTAGACTATAGATGAAAAGAAAGGCGGAAGAAAAATGGGTAAAATCGCAGTGATTTACTGGAGCGCCGGCGGAAACACCGAAGCGATGGCGAAGGCTGTAGCCAGGGGGATATCCTCGGAAAATGTGGGGGCGGAGGTTTTCAGCGTTTCGGAGTTTGGCAATAAAAGCGTGAACGAGTACGAGAGGCTCGCCTTAGGCTGTCCCTCTATGGGGGCCGAGGTCTTGGAAGAATGCGAGTTTGAGCCCTTCCTCTCTTCGATAGAATCCGGGCTCGCCGGCAAAAAGGTGGCGCTGTTCGGCTCTTACGGCTGGGGCGACGGCGAATGGATGAGAAACTGGGAAAAGAGAATGAAGGACGACGGCTGCCTGCTCTTCGAGGCGGGGCTGATCATCAACCTGACCCCCGACGACGAGGGGATAAGGCAGTGCGAGGAATTTGGCGCGCGCTTTGCGAAATTTTAAAAAATTGACCGCCGGAAATGGCGGCTGTCAATAAAGCTTTATGGCTACCATGCCGGCCATAAACCGCACGAAAGGGGAAGGGCTCTGACATGAGGTCCTTTCCCTTTTGTTGCTCTGCACAGCCCCCGAGCTTCAAGTTCCGGCGGCGCGCGGAGAATAAGGCCGGCCGCCCGAGGAACCTTTTATTTTTCGGCAAAGACCTCTTTTTGTTGGCCCCGTTTGTTTGATCGGCAAAAAAATATTTTGCACGGAGGATAAAAAAGAGATATAATTAGCTTACGCTAATTAACGCAAGCTAATATTTACAAGGAGGTATCTTTATATGAGAGTTGAATGCGAACGTTGCCTAATATTTGCGGCTGGACTGATTGTGGGAGCCGGAGCTTACGCGGTGGTGAAGAACGGAAAAGCGAAGAAGGCCGCCGTTAAAGCGCTGGCAAAGGGTATGGAGCTTCAGGAGAAGGTCGCTGCGGCCGCCGAGAGGACGAAGGAGTCCGTCGCGGATACGGTCGCGGAGGCGAGGTGCTGCATGGAAGAGAAGGACTAACCACTCTTTTTTACCTTTTACCAAAGTAATGATTTTTGCGGGGTCCGCATTGTTTGTAAATGCGGCCCCTGAATTGTGAGGAATATTTTATGGAATATGTCATCGCCCATGAATTGCCCGGACGAATCCGCCTGCGCACGCCCAAAGGGACTTTTTCAAAAAAAAGCGCGCCGGCGGTGGAGGCGCTGCTTGAATCGCAGCGTGGCGTGAAGAAGGTCAAGGCGGCCTATCTCACCGGGAGCGTCCTTATTTATTTTGAAGCTTCGTGCAGAGAGAGCGTTCTTTTGGCGGCGGCTCTGCTCACGAGAGACTATTATGAAGACAAGGAGCTTGAGGGGCTCCGCGGCGAGCTGTCGCCGGGGAGCCTGAAAATGGGGCTGGCCGCGATGTCCGCCCGCTGCGTCTTTCGCCTTATGTTGCCTGCCCCATTGCGAAGGGCGGTAAGTATCTGCCGCGCCGCCTCTTTTGTCAAAAAAGGGCTGCACTCTCTCCTGATAGCCCGCAAACTCGACGTCTTTGTACTGGACGCCTCGGCGATCGTAAGCGCCATCGCCAGAGGGGATTTCGTCTCCGCGGGGATCATAATGACGCTGATCTCGTTGGGCGACCTTCTCGAGAGCTGGACGCAGCAAAAGTCTAAAGAGGATCTCGCACAAAGCCTAGCGCTTCGCGTCGATACCGTCTGGGTAAGGCGCGGCGGCTGTGATGTGGAGACGGCATTTTCCGAACTGGCCGTCGGCGATTTGGTGGTCGTCCGCGCGGGCACGGTGATCCCTGTGGACGGCAAGGTCGCCGAGGGCGAGGCGGTGGTGAATCAATCGTCGATGACCGGAGAGCCGCTCGGCATCGTCAGAAAAAAGGGCGCCAGCGTCTATGCGGGCACGGTGGTGGAGGAGGGTATGATCGTGGTCGAGGTCACTGCCCTGGGAAGCTCCACGCGCGTCAGCAAGATAATCGCGGTCGTGGAAGAGTCGGAGGGGCGCAAGGCCTTGATACAGGGACGCGCCGAACGTCTCGCCGACTCTATCGTGCCCTTTAATTTCCTGCTGGCCGGCATCATATATCTTGCGACCAGAAATCCGCGGCGCGCCTCCTCGGCCCTGATAGTGGATTACTCGTGCGCCATCAAGCTGGCGACGCCGCTTGCCATTCTCGCCGCGATGCGCGAAGGCATCAAGCGCGGCGTGCTGGTCAAGGGCGGAAAGTATCTCGAGGCGCTCTCCGACGCGGAGGCGGTCGTTTTTGACAAGACGGGCACGCTGACCGTCGCCGAGCCGCGTGTGGTCAAGGTGATCGCGCTCAACGGCTTTTGCCGTGAAGAGGTTTTGAAGCTTGCGGCCTGTCTTGAGGAGCACTTCCCCCATTCGATAGCGAAGGCTGTCGTTCGCCGTGCAGAGGAGGAGGAGCTGCACCACGCGGAGGAACACGCCGAGGTGGAATATGCCGTCGCGCACGGCATCGTTTCCAGCCTGCGCGGGGAGAGGGTCATCATCGGCAGCGCCCACTTTGTCTTTGAGGATGAAAACATCTCCATCGCGGAGGAGGATAAGAGGATAATCGACGGCGAGTGCGAGCGCTATTCGCTGCTCTATCTTGCCGTCGGAACGCGGCTGGCTGGCATTATCTGCATCGCTGACCCGCTGCGGGAGGAGGCGCGTGAGGTAGTTTCGGCGCTGAAAAGAGAGGGTATCGAACATCTTGTCATGCTTACCGGAGACAGCCGGCGGGCGGCGGAGAATACCGCGGCCTTGCTCGGCATCGGCGAGGTCTGTTCTGAGATGCTGCCCGTCGATAAATCGGAATATGTCCGGGCGCTTACGGAAAGGCATCGGGCGGTCATTATGGTAGGGGACGGCGTCAACGACTCGCCGGCGCTCTCGGCCGCCAGCGTCGGCGTCTCCATGAGGAGCGGCGCCGACATCGCCCAAGAAGTGGCGAACGTCGTCCTGCTGGAAAACAGCCTGAGCGCCTTAGTCGACGCGCGGCGTATCGGCAGGGGGGCGATGCGGAAAATCAATCGGAATTACTGCTTCATCGTCGGGACCAACACGCTGCTGCTGACGCTCGGACTCGGCGGGTTCATTTCTCCCGCCCTCTCGGCGCTGCTCCATAACCTTTCAACGGTCGCGGCCAGCGTCTACAGCCTCGCTCCCGTGCTCAAAAGGGATAGATAGGACAAAGCGGAGCTCCCGACGGCAGGGCTGTTATGCCCGCGCTTATATTGCAAAAAATAATCTGTCGGTATTCAACGATTTAGATTTTAGCCTTTAAAGCCTCTCTATCAGAAAAAGACTGATTTGGTTCTTTGGACGTCCCAGCGAGGGCGCCCAAACCTTTACCAAACCCAAATTTATTTTTTACCCCATCGAAGATAGATCGGCGTTTAGACGTGCGAATAACGAGACAACTGAAGGATTGCCAAGCGGAGGTGCACTAAAGTGCGTTGAGCGTTGGCAAGCCCTCAGTTATGAAGTTAGTCGTGCGTATAAACGCCGATTTTAAGGTATTATGTGATAAAATACCGCATGTATGAGTATCTTCATTGAGAAGGGCAGACCGACGATGATGAACTGTTCTAAGATGAATGGAAACGGCAATGACTTTCTTGTTATAGATAATATGTCGCTGGCGCTTGATGGAACGGTCCTTAGCAAAACCGCGCGCCTGGCCTGCCGCCGCCGTGAGGCCCTTGGAGCGGACGGTCTTCTTGTCGCAGAGCCCTCGGAGCGCGCCGACTTCAGGATGCGCCTCTTCAACAGCGACGGCTCTGAGGGGGAGATGTGCGGCAACGGCGCGCGCTGTATCGCGCGTTTCGCCTTTGAAAAGGGGATCGTGAAGTCGCAGGATATGACTTTTGAAACGCTGGGCGGCGACGTCCATGCAGTGGTGCGCGGCGAGCGGGTGACGCTCGACCTTGCCCCGGTGTCGGTGGCGG
>CAKSWL010000048.1 GCA_934511335.1 uncultured Cloacibacillus sp.
TGATTGCGGTGGCGCTCGGCCTTTCAATGGGCATACTGTCGGCGGTGAAGCATAATTCAGCCTTTGATTATACGGCTATGTTCATCGCCATCTCCGGAGTAAGCGCCCCGGTCTTCTGGGTCGGCCTTCTCTTGCTGTTGTTGTTTGCCTATCATCTTGGATGGGTGAGCGGAATAGGCGAAGGCGACGGAAGCTGGAGGTATCTGATCCTCCCAGCTATCACGCTCGGGGTAAGGCCGGCCGCGCTTATTGCAAGGCTTACGCGCTCCTGTATGCTCGAAGTGCTCAGCCAGGATTACATCAGGACGGCTCGTGCCAAAGGGTTGAGAGAACAGGCCGTTGTAATAAAGCACGCCTTCCGAAACGCCCTCATCCCTGTCGTAACTATCATAGGCACGCAGATTTCCGACCTGTTGTCGGGGGCGGTGCTGACGGAAAGTATTTTCGCTTGGCCCGGCATCGGCAGGCTTGCGGTGGAGGCTCTCGTCAACAGGGATTTCCCAATGATACGGGGGACGGTCATCGTGATGGCGCTGACCTTCCTCCTCGCGAATCTGTTTGTCGACATATCTTATGGATTCATAGATCCGAGGATCAGATACGATCGGAGCTGAGGAGACGATATGACAGAAACCACCGTAAGCGTGCACGGCGCCGCAAGGATGGAAAAGAGCGAAGGGCTGTTGGCCGGGGCTTGGTTGAGATTCCGGCGCAACAGGCTGGCGATGGCCGGCCTCGCCATGACCATTTCGATAGTCTTGCTTGCTATGTTCGCGAACTTCGTAGCTCCGTACGATCCGATAAAACAGCTGATATGGACGGAGGGCGCGTCGGCAAAGCTCGCGTCTCCCTCGCTGAAGCATCTGTTTGGAACCGACCTGTATGGACGCGATATTTTCAGCCGCGTGCTGTACGGAGCCCGCATATCACTGCAGATAGGGATATTCGCGACGCTCGTTACTTTGATGATAGGCGTGCCGCTCGGCGCGATAGCCGGATATATGGGCGGAATAGCTGACGACGTTGTTTCGTGGCTCGTCAATGTAATCTTCGCCTTCCCCTTCATGCTTTTCGTGCTCGCGGTTATATCCGTTTTTCAAAACCCCAGCCTTTACCTCGTCTTCGTTGCGATAGGCGTCGTAAACTGGGTCGGGATTTGCCGCGTTACGCGGGGCGAGTTCATGTCGCTGCGAAACAGGGAATTCGTCGAGGCTGCCCGCGCGCTCGGCCTCCCGACGAGCAGGATTATTTTCCGCCACATCCTTCCGAACGCCTTTGCACCTGTAATTGTTCAGGCCACTATGGGAATGGGCGGCATAATCACAATAGAGGCTGGACTGGCCTATCTCGGTTTCGGCGCGCAGCCGCCCACCCCCTCCTGGGGTCTGATGATCTCCGAAGGGCAGCAATATCTGGCGCGCGGCCAGTGGTGGTGGTCCGTTTTTCCGGGCGTTGCGATAATGTACACAGTGCTTGCCTTCAATTTTCTTGGCGACGGGCTGCGCGACGCGCTAGACGTGCGCCAGAAGAGGTAGCGCCATGTCTTTACTTGATATTCAGAATCTGTCCACAGTCTTTGACACCGACTTGGGCACAGTGAAAGTCGTCGACGACGTTTCGCTGAGGATAGAAAAAGGCGAGACGCTTGGAGTGGTCGGAGAATCGGGGTGCGGGAAAAGCGTTACCGCGCTTTCTGTCATGCGCCTGCTTCAGAAGCCGTCGGGCCGCGTAGAATCCGGACAGATATTCTTTGACGGGACGGATCTGCTGAAGATTTCCGAATCGGAGATGCGCGCTATCCGCGGCAATAAAATATCGATGATTTTCCAGGAACCCATGACGAGTCTCAATCCTGTCTTTACGATATGCAGTCAGATATCGGAGACGCTCATCCTGCATCAGGGAATGAGCAGGAGCCAGGCGCGCGAACGCTCGAAAGATATGCTGTCAATAGTCGGCATTCCCAACGCCGCGTCGCGCATGGACGATTATCCGCATCAGTTCTCCGGCGGTCAGCGCCAGAGAATCATGATTGCGATGGCTCTCGCCTGTAACCCTTCATTGCTGATAGCGGACGAACCGACGACGGCGCTCGACGTCACGGTTCAGGCCCAGATACTCGAACTGATGAACGACATGAAGAGGGAATTCGGCTCATCCATCATGCTCATTACTCACTCGATGGGGGTTATCGCTGAAACCGCTCAGCGCGTCGTCGTGATGTACGCAGGCAAGATCGTGGAAGAGGCTCCGGTGGAGAAGCTGTTCAAAAGACCGCTGCATCCCTACACAAGAGCTCTTCTTGCCTCGATCCCCAAAATGGACGAGGATGTCGCCCGCCTCCACGTGATACCTGGGATGGTGCCCAGCCCTTTCCGTTTTCCCAAGGGATGCAGGTTCAGCGACAGATGTTCAGAACGAACAGAAAAATGCGCGGAGACTGCACCTCCTACGGAGGATGCCAGCGGACATAGAGTCGCCTGCTGGCTCTATGCAAAGGAGGGCGAATGAATGGCAGAAAGTAAGCGTTATCTTGAAATCAAAAACTTAAAAAAACATTTCCCCATCCGCACGGGTATATTCAAAAAGGTATCCGGGTATGTGAAGGCCGTCAACGATGTCTCCTTTTTCATTAATAGAGGGGAGACGCTGGGGCTAGTCGGAGAATCCGGCTGCGGTAAGACGACGGTCGGCCGGATGGTGTTGGGCCTGATTAAACCGACGGCTGGTAGCGTATGGCTGGAGGGCAGAGATATAACGGCGCTGCCGCCAAAAGAGAAGACCGCGCTCTGCCGCACGATGCAGATGATTTTCCAGGATCCCTATGGCAGCCTTAATCCAAAGATGACGGTCGGAGAGATGATCGGCGAAGCGCCGCTCTATCACGGAGTTACTGACAGAGCGCACCTGTATGACTATGTTTCGTCCATCATGGAAAGGGTGGGGTTGCGCCCCGAAAGCCGCCTTAAATATCCGCATGAGTTTTCCGGCGGACAGAGGCAGCGCATCGGTATCGCGCGCGCATTGGCTATGAATCCTAGTCTTGTGATATGCGATGAGCCGGTAAGCGCCCTTGATGTCTCTATACAAAGCCAGGTGTTGAATCTACTTGGGGACCTGAAAGATGAGTTTGGACTGACATACCTCTTCATCTCACACGACCTCTCCGTTGTGAAGCACATCTCAGACCGCGTCGCCGTGCTTTATCTCGGTAAACTCGTGGAGTTGGCGCCTAAGAAGGCTTTTTTTGAAAAGCAGCTTCATCCCTATTCGCAGGCGCTAATCTCAGCCATACCGACGCCGGACCCGGCGGCAAAAAGCCGTAGGATCATACTTAAAGGAGATGTCCCGTCGCCTATCAACCCGCCTCAGGGCTGCATCTTCTCCACAAGGTGTCCAGCGGCTCGGGAAAGGTGCCGCGTGGAGGAGCCTGAGATAAAGGAAATAGAGCCAGGGCGCCACACAGCCTGTTTTTTCTGTCAGTAAAGAAATCGTAGGGAATGGCAAGGGCAGAGGATATTGGCTCTGCCTTTGCGTTGTGGCTCTATCAAACATATGTTGCAGCGAGCCTCTAGAATCTTACCGAAAAAATCTCTCAAAAGCTCATCGGGGCTCTCAGTCTCACGGTCTCTCCGGAGAATTGCCGCTTTAACGGTTGTACTCCGACAGCTGCTTACAATAGTCCTCTTTGTCTTAAAAAGACCGAATATTGTCCTTGTATACCCTCTAAGGGATTGGCCGCTGCGTTATGTCTGCGATATTTCGTTCCTGCAGGGCCGCCTCCCGCTCCGTTGTTTGCCGGACAGACTTTCAACACAAAAGACGGTCCCTTCGCGTCTTATTTTTCTGCCGGATTATAAGGTTTATTCTTTGTTTTTCCTTTGTCTCTTCAAGGACTTTTACATGTAACGGATGTATGATAATCCTACAAGGTCAAAGAGTTTTTTTACTTTATACCTATTGCAAACGCGCATATTATGGTAAAATCTCCTTGCATTCCCGATCTGCCAAAGACGGAAAATTTAAGAGGAGGTTTTTGCATGCGCAAACTATTCGCAGTATTGGTAATTATGCTTTTGGCTCTCCCCGCCTTCGCCGCCGACACGATCAAAATCGGTGAGATAGCCACGGTCACCGGAGACTTCGCCGCCTACGGCGTAGCCGAAGTCGAGGCCGTTAAGATGGCCGTCAGCGAGATCAACGCCAAAGGCGGAGTTCTTGGGAAGAAGCTCGAGGTAGTGATGTATGACTGCCGCACGCGCAACGAAGACATGGTTAACGCAGCCCGCCGCCTGGTCCAGCAGGACAAGGTCGTCGCGGCCATCGGCCCCAGCGGCTCCGGCCTCTGTATAGCGGCCTCCCCGGTATTTAATCAGGGCAAGGTGGCCCACATCGGTACTCTTCCGACAAACCCGAACGTGACGGTCGATGAAAAGGGCAAAGTAAAGCCCTACAACTTCCGCATCTGCTTCCTCGATCCCTACCAGGGAAAGATTCTTGCCGTATTTGCGGCGAATGACCTTAAAGCGAAGAAGGCCGCGATACTTTACGACGTATCGAGCGACTATTCTCACGGTCTGCGCGAGTTCTTTACGAAGAGCTTCATGGCCGCCGGCGGCAAGATCGTCGCCGACGAAGGCCATCGCGGTGAAGACGTCGACTTCCGCGCTCAGCTGACGAAGATCAAGCAGTCGAACCCCGACGTGCTCGTTCTGCCGACCATGGGCAAGTGCACCCCTCTATCCGTCAAACAGGCGCGTGAGATGGGCATCGACGTTCCCATCATCGGCGGCGACGGATACGGCGATTTCATGTGGGAGATCACCGGCAAAGAGGCGATGAAGAACACCTTCTGGGTGAGCCACGTCGCCAAGGAAGACCCCGCGCTGAAAGAGTTCTTCGAGAAGTATAAGAAGCAGGCCGGCACGGAGTGCCAGGAATTTATGAACGCGGTCATGGCTTATGACTCTGTCTACTGGCTCGCGGATGCGATCAAGCGCGCGAACAGCACCGACCCCGTCAAGGTACGCGATGCTCTTGAAAATACGAAGGGCCTCCAGCTGATGCACACGAAGCTGACGATGGATGAATTCCACAACCCGAAGGATAAGGACGGATTCATCCTTGAGGCGAAAGACGGCAAAGCGGTGTTCTTCAAGAAGATCAGGCCGAACGACTAGGATTTAATAAAACGCCGATCAATTAAAAATCAGCCGGGATAATCACCAACGTACCTCCTGCTGATTACGGACATAGAGCCGAAATCTATTGTGTCAGGCGCTGAACGGGCAGGCTCGTCAGCGGCTCCTTAAAATATTTCGGCGTAAACGGAGCTTGGGGACTTCTCGTCCTCCCCGGGCTCCGTTTGATATATGCGGCGGGGGAAATCGCGATGCGATTTAAGTAAAAATAGGGGGCGGGCTTTTTTGTCATTTTGGTAGTTGCTTCAATAAAATTCTGCTATTATGGGTACAAATCCCACCTCACGCCTGAAGGAGGCCCGCTTTATGGACAACGTCAACGCCCTTATCCTTTTCGTCTCGCTTATACTGCTTTTTTGCATCGCATTCAGCCGCTTTCTGACCAAGGCGGGCATCCCGGTGCTTGTATTCTTCATCTTCGCGGGGATGCTGATGGGTTCGGACGGCGTCGGGGGCATCTATTTTGACAACGCCGCCGCCGCAAGCGGCATCGGAAACTTCGCGATCTGCTACATCCTCTTTGCCGGCGGCATGGCGACGAGCTGGAAATCGGCGAAAGAGGTGCTGGCCCCCGGGGTGCTGCTTGCCACGGCCGGCGTCCTCATTACCGCTGTGCTGGTCGCCGTAGCCTCCCATTTTCTCGTCGGGCTCACCTGGCTCCAGGGGCTGCTGCTCGGTTCGGTCGTCTCCTGCACCGACGCCGCCTCGGTCTTTTCCATCCTGCGCTCGAACAATCTGAACCTCAAAGCGCCGCTGGCGCCGCTGCTGGAGCTCGAGAGTAGCAGCAACGACCCCACCGCCTACATGCTCACGATAGCGATTATCAGCCTAATGACCGTACCCGACCGGGGCTTTTTCAGCTTTGTGATGATGTTTGTGATGCAGTTTGCCATCGGCGGGGCTCTGGGGCTTGCCTTCGGCTATGCCGGCGCCTGGGTGACGAACCATATAAAGGTCAACAGCGACGGCCTCTATCCTGTAGTTGCGGCTACGCTGGCCGCCCTCATCTATTCGGCGGTGCAGATATTGCAAGGCAACGGATTTCTCGGCATCTACATCGCGGGGATGGTGATGGGAAATGTGAAGCTGGTCCATAAGGTGTCGCTGGTGCGCTTCTTCGACGGCTTTTCATGGCTGATGCAGATATTGGTATTCGTCACGCTCGGTCTGCTCGTCTTCCCCTCGCAGCTGCCCTCCGTCTGGCTGCCAGCGCTGACGATGTCGGCCATGCTGATGTTCTTCATTCGCCCCGCGGCGGTCTTTATCACTCTGTTTCCCTTCAAATATCCCAAGAAGGCGCAGCTGCTGGTGTCGTGGGTCGGGCTCAGGGGGGCCTCGTCGATCGTCTTCGCCACTTATGCGCTCACAAACAACCTGCCGAACGCGGACGTCATTTTTAACATGGTTTTCTTCATTTCGCTGACCTCGGTGATTCTCCAGGGGTCGCTGCTCGCGCCGGTGGCCTCGCTGCTCGACCAGCTGGACCGCGAGGACGAGACGCTCGTCTCGCGCGGTTTTACCGACTATGAGGAAGAGATGCAGGGGACGCTCTACGAGCTGTGCGCCGGCGAGGGAGCTTTTGCCGTCGGGCAGACGGTGCAGGAGATGAAATTCCCCGAGAGCCTCCGCATCATGCTCATCCGACGCGGCGGCGGCACCATCACCCCTACCGGCAAGACGCAGATCAAAGAGGGCGACATGCTGATGGTGACGACGGAGAATACAGATGCGCTGCTGGCTCTGAAGGGGCGGCTCGGCCTTTCGTAAAAGACAAAAATAAGAAGGCCCCTCTCTAGGCGACGCCTTTAAGGGGGCCGTTTTGTTATTTATCCTCGAAGTCTTAAAGCCCCATTTCCCCCTTGACCTCGCCGAAAGCGGCGATCGCCCGGTCGAGATCCTCTTTGGTGTGGGCCGCGGATACCTGGGTGCGTACCCGCGCCTTGCCCTGCGGGACGACGGGATAGAAGAACCCCGTCACGTAAATGCCCTTCTCAAGCAGGCGCGAGGCAAATTTAGCGGCTACCTTCGCGTCGTAAAGCATGATCGGCACGATCGGGTGTGTCCCTGGGAGGATGTCAAAGCCCAGCGCCGCCATTTTTCTACGGAAATATTCCGTATTGGCGTGCACCCGGTCGCGATATTCGGTAGACTCCTCGAGCATTTCGATTACCGCGAGCGAAGCGCCGCAGATGGCGGGGGCGACGGTGTTCGAGAAGAGATAGGGGCGGCTGCGCTGACGCAGCATCTCTACTATTTCGTGCTTCGCGCTCACATAGCCGCCGGAGGCGCCGCCTAAGGCTTTGCCGAGGGTGCCGGTGATGATGTCGACACGCCCCATGACGCCGCAGTATTCATGCGTACCGCGCCCGCGCTCGCCCATAAAGCCGACGGCGTGGCTGTCGTCGACCATCACGAGGGCGTCATATTCGTCGGCAAGGCCGCAGATGCCCTTGAGGTCCGCGATATAGCCGTCCATCGAAAAGACGCCGTCGGTGACGATGAGCTTGATGTCCGCTCCCGCCGCCTTCGCCGCCTCGAGCTGCTCGCGGAGCGAATCCATGTCATTGTTGCGGTAACGGAACTTCTTTGCCTTGCAGAGGCGCACGCCGTCGATGATGCTTGCGTGGTTCAGCTCGTCGCTGATGATCGCGTCCTTGTCGGAGAGCAGCGGCTCGAAGACGCCGCCGTTGGCGTCGAAGCAGGAGGAATAGAGAATCGTATCCTCCATGCCGAGGAAACGGCTGACCGCCGCCTCAAGATCTTTGTGGATCTGCTGCGTGCCGCAGATGAAGCGCACGGAGGCGAGGCCGTAGCCCCAGCGGTCATAGGCCGCCTTCGCCGCCTCGATGACGCGCGCGTTGTCGGCGAGTCCCAGGTAGTTATTGGCGCACATATTGACGACGCCGCTTTTGGCGGTCGTGTCGATCACGTCGCGCTGCGGCGTCGTGATGATGCGTTCGTTTTTGTAAAGGCCGTCGGCCTTAATCTTCTCTATCTCTGCTGCGATCTTTTTGATTGCCGTTTTCATTCTTTGTCGCTGCCGCCTTTCTTATAGGTTCTGCCAATCGAGGACGACCTTGCCCGACTGGCCGGAATTCATCACCGCGAAGCCCTTTTCAAAGTCCCGCACGTCGAAACGGTGCGTGATGACGCGGCTGATCTCGAGGCCGCTTTGGAGCATCGTCGTCATCTTGTACCAGGTTTCATACATTTCACGTCCGTAGATGCCCTTTATCGTCAGGCCGTTGAAGATCACCTTGTCCCAATCGATAACCGTTCCCTGCTTTACGAGCCCGAGCAGCGCGATCTTACCGCTGTTGTGCATCACGTCGACCATGCCGGAGAAGGCCTGCGGGCTGCCGGACATCTCCAGTCCGACGTCGAAGCCCTCCTTCATGCCGAGTTCGCGCATTACGTCGCGCAGATCCTCCCTGTCGGCGCGCACGGTGCGCGTTGCGCCGAGCTGCTTGGCCAGGTCGAGGCGATAGTCGTTGAGGTCGCTGACTACGACGTTGCGCGCTCCGACATGGCGGCAGATTGCGGCGGCCATCATGCCGATGGGGCCTGCGCCCGTGATCAGCACGTCTTCGCCGATGAGGTCGAACTGCAGCGCCGTGTGGGTGGCGTTGCCCAGCGGGTCGAAGCAGGAGATGATGTCGTCGGGGATGTCGGGGGCGCAGCGCCAGACGTTCGTCGTCGGGATCGAGAGATACTGCGCAAAGGCGCCGTCACGGTTTACGCCTACGCCGATCGTGTGCGGACAGTAATGACGGCGCCCGGCTAGACAGTTGCGGCACTCGCCGCAGACGATATGTCCTTCGCCAGAGACACGTTCGCCGATCTTCCAGCCGCGCACGTGGCTGCCGAGCTCGACGATCTCGCCGACATACTCATGGCCTATCGTCATCGGCGTCTTGATGGTCTTCTGCGACCATTCGTCCCAGTTATAGATATGGAGGTCGGTGCCGCAGATGGACGTCTTCTTTATCTTTATCAGAACGTCGTTGGGGCCCGGCCGGGGAATGTCGACCTCGCGCATCCATAGGCCGGCCGCCGGTTTTTCTTTGACAAGAGCAAGCATTTTTCCCTTCATATTCGTCACTCCTTTAAGCTGCTTTAAATGTTTATTGGTAGAACGGCAAAATCAGAACCATTTCCCCGAACATAGTTATTGAATAGTTACTAATATACTCTAAGCGCCTGGAAATTTCAAATCGACAGAGCGATTCTATAATGGATTGACTGCCGAGGCGGCCGCGGCCTGCACCGCGTCTTTACTAAATGCTTGAGGTACGTCTGTTCTGAAAATGTCTGGACAAATTTGCCATGTAAGTGTTATTATTTTACGTTGGCTAGAATAATCGCCGGTTGAAAAATTCAATGACGCGAAGCTTTCAGGAAGCATACTAAACCGAGAGGAACATATAAAATGCAGGACTCTTCAAAGATAAGAAATATCGCTATCATCGCCCATATCGACCATGGCAAGACAACGCTCATAGACGGCATATTCAAGGCGGCGCACCTTTTCCGCGACAATCAGGTGATGGAAGAGCGCGTTATGGATGCGGGAAACCTCGAACGCGAGCGCGGCATCACGATCAAAGCCAAACACTGCACGGTCGAATGGGGCGGGTATAAGATAAATATCGTCGACACCCCGGGACATGCGGACTTCTCGGGCGAGGTCGAAAGAGTCCTCTCGATGGTGGATTCCGTCCTGCTGCTCGTAGACGCGAACGAAGGGCCGATGCCGCAGACCAGATACGTCCTGATGCGCGCGCTGAAACTCGGGCTAAAACCGATCGTGATCGTCAACAAAGTCGACCGCCCGAACGCCGAGCCTGATGCGGCGCTCGACAAAACCTTCGACCTTTTCATCGAGCTCGGCGCTACTGAGGAACAGTGCGATTTCGCCGTGCTCTACGGCTCCGGCCTTCAGGGCTGGTTTGTCGACGACCTCGGCAAGCACGAGGACAACTCGAAGGCCGGTATGGACGACCTTTTCAAAACGATAATCGAGCGCGTACCGGCGCCCAAGGCGGAGATGGACAAACCCTTCCTTATGCAGGTCTGCACCCTCACCTGGAGCGAGTACTTAGGACGCATCGGCTGCGGCAGGGTTTTGCAGGGCACGCTGCGCAAGGGCGACCGCATCCAGCGCACTCATACGCGCTGGACCGATTACGAGCAGACCGATTGGGAGGTCGTATCCACCGAAACCTCTTCCTGTACGCACCTCTATGTTACCAGAGGGCTGGACCGCGCCGAAGTAGAGGCGGTCGGAGCCGGCGACATCATTTGGTTCACGGGACCGGCGAATATAGACCTCGGCGACACGATGAGCGCCCCGGAAATCGGCAGCCAGATCATTCCGCCGCTCGATATAGAGGAGCCGACGGTCTCCATGTTTTTTATCGTAAACACCAGCCCCTTCGCGGGACAGGACGGCAACGCCATCACGCTGCGCCAGCTCAAAGCGCGTATCGAGCGTGAGACGAAGACGGATCCCGCGCTGCGCATGGAGGACCTCGGACGCCCCGACGGCGTCAAGGTCTCCGGCCGCGGCGAGCTCCATCTCGGCATCCTCATTGAAGAGATCCGCCGTGAAGGTTCAGAGGTCTGCGTGTCGCGCCCGGAGGTCATCGTGCAGCATGACGGCCGCGGACGCACGCTTGAACCGATGGAGGAGGTCATCATCGACGTCCCCGAGGAGTATCAGGGTGTCGTCATCCAGAAGCTCGCACAGCGCAGAGGTGAGCTGAAGAATATGGAAAACGGCGGCACGGGCGTGCTGCGCCTTGCGTTCCGCATACCGACGCGCGGCCTCATCGGCTACCGGGGCGAATTCCTCACCGATACCCGCGGGCTCGGCATTCTCGCTTCGCGCTTCGTCGGCTACGGCGAATGGGTCGGTGAGATAAATGCGCGTTCGCGCGGTTCGCTCGTCAGCATGGACAGCGGCACGGCGACGAGCTACGCGCTGGAAAACCTTCAGGAGCGCGGGACGCTCTTCATCAAGCCGGGAGACCCGATATACAACGGACAGGTGGTCGGCGAGAGCTCACGCGGCAAGGACATTCCCTGCAACCCGAGCAAACGCAAGCAGCAGACGAACCACCGTTCGGCGACCAAGGATATGATGACGGTGCTCGACGTGCCGCGCCCGGTTACGGTCGACTCGGCGCTGGAGTGGATCAGTGACGACGAGCTGGTTGAGGTGACGCCGCTTTCGGTGCGCATCCGCAAGACCATCCTCGACGCCGACCAGCGTAAAAAGGCCCGTATCCAGGCGGGGATAAACGACGCGGACGAGGGCTAGGAAATGATACGGGAGCTGATCCCTTACCGCGGCTTTGAGAGGGACGAGGTCTTTGCCTGCGTTACTGGGC